>NYTD01000181.1 GCA_002683315.1 Deltaproteobacteria bacterium
AAGATCGACACTGCCACCATTACACCACCGTTTTCACTAATGAAGTGATGCGTAAAGGAAGCTTGTCTTGCAATACCATCGTTCTCAAACCACTCTAATACAGCAACACCTGGCTCCGTAACATTTCCGAACCAATCTGTGTCAGGATTCTTGTATGAAGAGGTCACAAAATCTGTATCTCCATCTCCATCCATATCAAGAGGATATGCTTTGTGATAAAAATAGTCTTCTCTTGGTATATGGATAATATCAGGAATGTCAAAAGAGAGATTACCATTGGCTTCTTCAACGCCAGGTATCCAAGTGATACCTCCATTCGGGAGAGGAATAAACCCTGTTCCGATTACCCAATCCAAAACACCATCATTATTTACATCAAAAAGAGTACTATCATTCGGCCAATCTACTTCGGATGTTCGATCAAAAACAACATCTGCACTCCAAGTACCAAGGATACCGTCAGGAGCACCACCATCGCGAGACACAATATATGCAGATCCAGCACCGATGAAAGAAGGCACCATTTATTAATAAATGGTTAAAGTAAAGCACATCTTCTGCTTTGAAGTCTTCCCAAAGTCAAAGACAATAGACAAATCATCGACAGTTCAACGCATATGAATTATTTCGCTTGACCACAAACACTTTGCTACCCTCTCATTTGTGTCGTTGTACACCATCCATTCATTGTGCAATTCGCTTCTCTACCATTTCTTTTCTTTTTTCTTGTTGTGCTCAGCCTATATTGGCTGAACACAAAGCGTCCTACTGTACAAAAATGGATCTTGCTTCTCTCAAGCTATGCCTTTTATACCGTACCATTCTACCAGCATTCCGGGTGGAAACCTCTCTCCTTACTTATATTAAGCACTGCCTGCCTACATCTGTTTGAGTCTCTCATTCAAATAAGTGCTCCAAAAAATAAAGCCATCGCTCTTGCGACTGGAGTCAGCATACAGCTCGGCATATTGGGACTGCATAAATACTACCATTTCTTTCGTGAATCCACTCTGGAAATCGCGCAAACACTCGGACTTGAAGCACATCTTCCTTTGCTCAATATTGTTTTCCCTGTCGGGATTTCTTTTTACTGTTTTCAAGCCATCGCACATCTTGTTGATCTGAAACGCGGACATACCACCCCCACAAATAGCCTTCTCAATACTGCTATATTCCAAGCTTTTTTTCCAAAACTACTTCTCGGCCCAATATGTAGAAGCGCAGATCTAATTCCTCAACTTGAGAAACCCAGAAGATACATCCTCAACACACACCAAGCCATTATTCTTATCTTATTGGGACTATTCAAAAAGGTAATTCTTGCAACATATTTGTATGAATCAGGTGTATCCAATGCTTTCTTTGATCCTGAGTCACAATCCGCATTTGGACTATGGAATGCATGTTTTGGATACACAGCCCAACTATATTGTGATTTCAGCGGCTATACAGATATGGCACGTGGAATCGCTCTTCTTTTTGGCTATACTCTACCCAAAAACTTTGATTCTCCATACGCTGCGACCAATCTTGGAGATTTTTGGAAACGATGGCATATGAGTTTTAGCAAGTGGCTCAGAGACTATATCTATATCCCTCTTGGGGGATCTCGAAAATCTCCGTTACGTGTATCCATCAATCTGTTCCTGACATTTTTATTTTGTGGAATCTGGCATGGAGCGTCATGGGGATATATTATTTGGGGTGGAATCCACGGAATTGGTCTTGCACTACACAAAAGAGAAAGAGATCATATGCGGGCGCGGGGAATCAATCCCAATGCACCAAAAACATTCATTCAAAATTTCGGTGGGTGGATCTATATGATGGCTTTTGTTGCTCTTTCTCGTATTGTTTTTCAATGCCCCGATTTGGAGCATGCATGGATATATTACAATCGAATGTTCAATCCAAATGCAACGGGAGAATCTATCTCCATCATGATGATAATATGCATTATCGCAACACTGTGTATCAACATATGGGGAGATAAGATACACCATCACTTGAATGCTTATTTCTCTCCCATCCAATCTATACCCTCATTTCATACAATTCTCAAACATACTATATTGATCACCATTATTCTATATGCTCTGTTTTCATGCATGCCCAACGGCATTCCTCCTTATCTGTATGCTCGATTTTGACCCACGATGAAACAAACCAATAAATACATCCCATTCTCTCCAAAAGAAGCAAAAAAAACATCTCCACTTCATGTGGTCCTCACTGCTTGGTTTTGTGGATGTACCGTAGGGCTTTTCTTTCTTCCTCAAATCAAAGCATATATTCATACTGCAGATGATGATGAGATCGTTGAAGTAGCCGATACTCTACAAACGCCCCCCACCACAAGCGAACAGACTTCCTCAAAAAAAACGGTTCCATTACCTTCACCAAACATCAACGAAACGACAAGCAGTAAACAACATGTACTCCCTACAACCATTCCGCAACGAGTTCTACTTATCGGCTCTTCTTCTATGAAATCAGATCTTGGAGCACTCTTAGCCCAAAGTCTTCGAAAACAGGAATTATATGTTTATCGCCATGCCAAAGTGGGTTCTGGATTGGCAAGACCTGATTTTTATAACTGGATGGAGATTCTGCCAGACCTAATCGCCGCACACACACCCGACCTTGTCATTGTACAATTTATCGGGAATGACTGCCAAAGCCTTATTATGCCCAACGGTTCTTTAAAAGCGAAATACGGAACAGAGGAATGGGACAAAGCCTATGAAGAAAGACTCACTTCTTTGATCACGTTACTCCATCAACAAGGTATTCGAATCACGTTTTTGGGAATGTCCAATGTACAATCCTCTGTGTTTCGAAAAAAACTCAAACGCTCTAATTCCATTATTTATAGCGTTGCCTCTAAGCACAATGCTCCTTTCATTTCATTGTGGGAAACAACGAGTTCCACTCGTGGATCTGCACAGCAGCAAATTGTTGTCAACAGTATCCCCAAAAGGATGTACCAAGAGGATGGGATTCATCTATCAAGAGCAGGAGCAAGAATGGTGGCTCAAGATGTTTTCACACAGCTAAAGCAGCTATATGATTGGACTCTTCCTTAGCTATTATGCCTGAAGTTGATTCTGTATATCGTAGTTGCGATAGGGAAGAGCCAGCGCCAGACCACACAAAAACCCGCCGATGTGACAAAGTAAAGCTACACTGCCATCATCTCCCATCAATCCAAAGAAATTCAAAGCGATCCAAAAGATAAGATAGTATCGCACCTTCAAAAATAATGGGATGAAAAAGAATACCATTCGAACCTTCACCTTTGGAAACAAAACCAGGTACGCTCCCATAACGCCGGCGATTGCGCCCGAAGCACCAACAACCATCAATGTCCCTGTTTGAAATGCCACTTGGAGAATCGCTCCAGCAACACCGCAGGCAAGGTAAAACATCAGGAATGTCTTACGCCCCAGCACATCTTCGATGTTGTCTCCAAAAACATATAGCATAAACATGTTTCCAAAAATATGAGCCCATCCACCATGCATAAACATATAGGTAACCAATCCCCAGATCTGTTTTCCCTGCGCGGCCTCTGGAACCAATGCGAATGTTCTGGTACTCGCCTCTATATTGTCTACCGATAACTGCCACAGAAAGGCCACACAGCACAAGGCTATGAGCATATGTGTTACAATCGGTTTTTTCCGTACAGGATTACATAACTCTATCGGTAGGTTCATAAAAAGTTGCAGAAGATAGCTGCGAGCTCCAAATTTGGTCTGTACATCAGTAAAATCACCATCTTGCTCTTGTGCCAGAGAACGTGTAATCTCAGAGACTGTCTTCATTTCCCCTGCATCAAACCACATGCCTCCTGTTTGGGGACATAGATCAAGCTCAACGGTTTTTCCTTCCCAAGAGATTTCGACATGCTCCATAAGCTGACCTGTCTTTGGAGATTTTAATCTTGATTGTCTACCAAAGGTAGCCCAGTCTGTCCCTCTCCACGTATCTACGTCAACCAAAGGACCAAGAAGATCTGTACACTCTTCCGCTGGCGCAAATACACCAGAGCAATGTGTACAACTATAGACAGCACCTTGCTCAAGAGGGACTGGTCGAAGAGCATCAAAACAACGAGGACAACGAATCATAATTTCTCCTTATGACTAGATATACCGTACACGATTGTATCTAAATCTGTATTAAAAACACACATCTACACTTCTACAGCCTATTGATGATCACCTATTGTGCCATCGAAATTTGTGCACCAATCGTGTATTGAAGAAAGAAATTATCCAAAACCGAAGGACATAAAATATCGGTCTATATGGGTGTTTACGAAATCGATGATATAATTGGCATGTTCATACACAAAAAAACCGAATCCAAACATTTTGGTTTCCACTATGAAACCTGATAAGGAGAAGAAAATGAAACTGTATCGATGGGGCCAATCCGCATACGAAACCGAGGAAGATCTTCGCAAAGAGCAAGAGGGGCTTTGTGATATAGACTGCTCTTTGGAACTGGGAACAACCCCTCCAGAAAGTGCAGATATACAAGGACTCATCGTTACATCTAAGGTCTCCGTAGATTCTCAGATTATGTCCTCACTGCCAAATCTTACCTTCGTACTCACAACAACATCAGGCTATGAGCATATCGATCTGGAATATGCGCGCAATCATGATATCGTTGTGGGTCGTTGCCCCATTGCACGTCGCGATGCCGTTATCGATACGAGCATTGCAATGGCACTATCTTTGGTTCGCAATCTACCCTCTCTTCATCACGAAGCACAGAAAGGGGTTTGGGCGCGCGCACAACTCCCGAATCGTAACATCAAGCGGATCAGCAATTTATCTATCGGACTCATCGGATACGGGATTATTGGTCGAGCGGCATTTCGCGTTTGGTCTGATCTTGGCGCAAAGGTACGATGGCACGACCCCAACGTTCTTGGCTCTTTTCCTCTCGAAGAACTACTATCTATGAGTGATGTCGTCTCACTACACTGCGCGCACACCCCATCATCACACAACATTGTCTGTACAGAAACACTGAATATGATGCCTGTTGGATCCATTCTCATCAACACTGCTCGAGGAAAGTGTGTCGATATGGAGGCCGTAACACAAGCTACACATCTTGGAGGATTTGGATTGGATGTCTTTCCTTGCGAGCCGCCTGAACTTCTTTCTTCCTATGCTGCTCACCCAAACAGTATTCTGCTTCCACATGCTGCGGGGTACCACAATGAGCTTGGCTCTTCTGTGGCTAATGAAGTTATCGACTCCATCACCATGTGGATGGAAAATAATAACCTTCCACACGTGGTATAAGATACCTCAGTTCATCAAACACGAAATAGAATGTAATGTGATAGATTCTGTTATTGTTTCGAACTGCCAATACAAAGGAAATGTATGCTCTCACTTTTTCTAATCGCTTGTACATCCACACCAGAAGAAGCGCCCCTTGATCTTCCCGACAAAGAGCAACGTGGTCCCTTTCAAATCGTTCGCCTAGAAGGAACCCCCTATGAGATGGGTGTGCAGCATGGTGAGCTTCTGCTTGAAGAGTTGGAAGAAGGTGCAGAATACATCGCATCCGACCCGCTGATGGGTGGCATGCTCATGCTTGCTGATCAGCAAGGACTGCTTGATTTTGCATATGAGCAGTCTGCTCCACACTACATCCAAGAATGTGAAGGAATGACGAGCGTTAGTGATATGGTAGGTTGGACGATGGACCACTGTATTCTCCTCAACTTTGGAGATGTCATTATTGAGCGACTCCTCAACCCTCCCGAGCAAACTCCGGGCTGCTCACAGATTGTGGCACAACGTGAAGCCACAGAAGAAGGCTCAATGCTGCACGGTCGCCTACTTGACTGGGAACAAATCGACTTCATCATCGAAAACCCCACCATCTTCGTCAAGCAGCCCACAGATGGAATCCCACACGTCATCATTGGTTTCCCCGGAAATCTCTCCCCCTATCAAGGCATGAACCGCGCAGGCCTATCGATTGCATCCAACGAGGCACACCCCAGTGACGATGTTCCATTTGAGCTCACAAAAGCCGACAGCCATGTGCAGATGGTCGGAACCATGCTCGCAAATGCACAAAACTTGGATGAGGTCAGTACATATATTTCATCGATGCACCACGCTTCCACCGAAAGTATTGTGGTTGCAGATGGCACCAACAACGCAACTGCCGTATTCGAGATGACCCACCAAGACATCGACATGCGCCTTGCTGAGCAAGGAATGGTCTTTCAAACCAACCATTTCGTGGGAGAAAAAACATCCATCTACGATGTCGATCCCGTTCGCGACAACTCACAAAAGCGCTTTGATCGAATCGATGAGCTGCTCTCTGCTCAGCCCAAGCTTTCCATACAAACCATACAATCCATGCGGTCCTTGAGGATGGATTGTATG
>NYTD01000182.1 GCA_002683315.1 Deltaproteobacteria bacterium
ATTCTTCAATGTCCTTAAGTTGTTGGACTACAGTGCGATCTCCAATAATTTCGGAACCCATTGAACTTTGTCCACTGGCTCCATTCATAATCGCTCCTGAAGCATAGAGAATAGCAATATCAGAGCCTGTAGAAGCCCATGTAGGACGCCGCTTTCGTAGGTAGGCCAAGGTACTGATGCGTTCGATTCCATCTTTGTTTGTAAGGACTTCATCTCGATACGATAAAGAATTGATCATATTGCGACTTTGTGCATCTTGTGGTGTTATGGGTGGATTTTCTAATAGTGACTTCACTCCAGCTTCATCAAGGTTTCTTTGTTCAGAGATCATACCAGCAGATAGCTGTTGATACAATGAATCAAGAAGATAGTTGGTTGCCTGAGAAGCTGCTTCTGAAGGACCTGTTCGTTCATATGGCTCTACAGCGCTTTTGAAATCTCCAACATGAGCAAAATTTGCTTTGATATCAAGTTTTTCGAATAGCTCAGCATAGTAGCTTTGTGTCATGGATAGACCATTGACAAGAGTGACACCAGAGGGTGCAAGATGAAGCTCGTTGCATACAGATGCGAGATAATATTCCTTGTTGGAAAAACTCTCTCCCCAAGCTGTACATGGTTTTCCAGTATTTTGAAAGGTATGAATGGCCCGACGTAATTCTTGTAGCTGCGCCCAACCAAGATTGTTGGGGTGAACTTCTAAGAACAGACCCAAGATATTGGGGTCATTGCTTGCATCATAGATTAGACGGGTCAGCTCAGTAGCCAATGGGGGGAAATTAGAAGGATCGTCAAAAATCCCTTCGTTTCCAGGTGCTTCTTGTATATTGCCTTCAATCGTGATTTGAAGCCATTTCTCTTTGTCTAACATACCATTGGTGTGTCCACTCATGGTTAGAGAAAAACCTATTCCGATGGCAACAATGATGACGGAAAAAATAGCAGCAAGCCACAATACAAGCTTTAACGATTTGGACATGTTCGATCTCCAATGAATCAAATAGTAGAATCATATAACGTTATTGGCACAATTACAGAAAGGAAAATACCCATTGCCAAAATTAATTTTGATGAGTGTAACTTTTAGTCTTCCCAACAATGATTGCGAAATGTCTCACTCCAAGCAAGGATAGATTCTATCGGCTGTTTCGCATCCTCCCAAAACGGAAGATGCTTCCAGAGTTTCTTTTGAAATGTTCCATGGGATAGGCTATCATTTGTGAATGATACATAGCTTGCAATGTCTTCATGTGCTCCAGCCAATAACAGTTTGGGGAGTGTACAATTTCGAATCGTAGAGAGATGATATTGTGTGTTGGAGCAAAACCGTCCTGTTTTTAACCAAGAGAGGAGCTGATTGACCATACACGGAGAGATGTTTTCAAGACAGTGATGAAAAATACTGCGACTCTTTTCTGGGCTCATGTCAGGATGAAAGATAGGAGATCGCTGAGCTTGTAATTGAGCGATCGTTTTGGTGGGGTACTGATCGATCTGGGAAAGAATCTTGTGAAGAAGGGTGTATCGTAATGGAATAGTGTGTGGTGTATACAGTGCAGGAGCATCAATAGTGATGTTTCCAGCAAGATCTCGAGAACCTCCCATAGACAGCCAAGAGTAGGTCAATAAACCACCCAGTCCATGACCAAGAAGAAAAATACGTGATGCTTTGGTATATCGTTTGATCGCATCGATTGCACAAGGAAGATCATGATTGAGGATATCATTCCAACTATGATTCGATGTATAATTCCGTGGAGCCTGTGCGTTTCGTTGACCTCGATGTGCGAAGAGATATACATCAAAGCCATTTTTTTGTAGGGCTCGTAGAAAATTTCCTTCACCCAGTCGAAGAATACGACTGTGAATTAATGGACCGGTACAGATCAGGATTGGCTCTCCACGACCTTGAGAGTGAGGAAAACGCTCCAATGTAACGCGATGGTTATCTTTGGTTTGGTAGATAAGACAGTCTGGGACAGGAAGAAGTGATTCACAAAGAGGAGATAATGGGTGTCGTACGTTCCAAACAATAGACAGTGCGCGCTCAAGCAATGTTTCTTTTGTTGCACGCGATGTAAGAGATGTATTGGTTTTTTGTGTTACTGCTGTCATATCAGTCTTTAGTATACCTAATCATACTTGACATGTCAAATGGTCTTCTTTATATGAAAATTATGCCCAATAGAGAGTTGTTGTATTCGCATCCATATGCGTATATTGTGCTTTTACTGCTGCATCATGTATTGGTATATCTCGAAGAAGCAGTTGATGAAGCGCCTTTTGGTTTTGTTTTGGACGGATTACAGAAGGTCTCTTGGATTGATATTCCACAGGGGATAGATGAACGTTATGTGGATTTTCTTCATCGAATGGTGTCGAGAAGCGGGGGAGTGTATGGAGTATGGGTACAGATGGAATTAGATCACAATAAGCAAGAGGGAGTCGTGCTAACCTTGTTTTTGAAGAGAGAAAAACTTCCATTCTCTATTTTTGTACCTGCAGAACAGCCTCATAGATGGTGGGTTGAGGAATAGGCTATGATTGGACTAGTATCCGCAATTGGTGCCTCCACCACCTGGGGTTCGATAATCACATACATTCAGACAAGAATCTCCATCGTTGCTGTTTCCATCGTCGCAGTTCTCTTCCACAGAATCGATCACTCCATTTCCACAAAGAGGATTGGGGCTACAACATAACGCTTGTGCAGCGGTTTCATTACATCCGTACCAAGCTGTACATTCGGGTCTAGAGGTTCCAAAATAACAATTGTGCACTTCATCTACACCGAGTGAAGCAGTGTTGCCTGTCGAAGAATCAGGAACAGTAAAGTGTCCTGCACCACTCCCTGTTCGACAATAACGTACACCAAGCGCTCGTGCTGGTTCGCTGGCTGTATGTGTCCAGCCATCATTGCGATTATTGAATTCTTTGTGCGTGCATAGATGCCATCCGGAAGGACAGAGATTCTCAAAATCAGATTCACATGTTCCATCGCTGGTGTCATCACATAAGACCATGGTTCCCGATGGTGCCAGGGATACGAGACTTGAACTTCCACCACACCCAGAAAAAGTGCTTTGAACATCGACTGTAGAAGAACCTTCAAGACCATCATCTTGTCCATCAAAAGCATAGACGATACATTCCCATGTTCCTGGAGAGGTTATGGAACCTGAGATCGTATCTGCTGTCGCTGTTGTTGCTGACGTGGTAGACAAAAGAGCACCCGAAGCATCGTACCATTCGAATGTGTATGTGAGTGAATCACCATCATCATCTGTGCTTGGAGTGGTAATGGTGCAGGTAAGGTCTTCTACTCCTTCTGTTGGTGATGTCGGAGTAATACTCACTACGGGTGCAGTAGGATGTGCATTGGATATGGTGATGCTGGCTTCGGTATAGGGACCTTGATTGATACCGTCACTTGGTGTGACACGTACAGTCCAGGTATCATTCTTGAGCGTGTTTGATGAAGCGACTGTATCGGAATTTTGCGTGGTGGATATGGTATTTTGGAACCATTCGTACGTGTAGATTACAGTGGCTCCTTCGGGATCGATGGAGCCACTTGCAGAAGCCAAAAGATCCATGGTTGTTGTTGCGGGATTGGGCGTTATGGATACCGAAGGGGCTGTGGGTAATCCATTGACAGTAATGGCGATGGTATCCGAACCAGTCTGATTTCCACTGTTTTGTGCGCGAAGTTCGATACTGTGGGCACCCGGAGATAGCTGAGCAAAAGAGAATGATGACAGTCCTTGTGTATCAGCAGCTTGCGTAGAGAAGACGCCGTCGATATCCGATTTCCATTCGATAGGCATGGATGAGGGAGGATCAAGTTCATCTTGTATCAGTCCCAAAAAAGCGATGCTTTCTCCTTCTTGATATATGCTACCATCTGATGGGGATGTAATTTGTACAGTAGGAGCAGACGATACCAGAATCGAAGCGAGTGCCGTGCATGTTTCTCCTCCTTCGTCTTCTACCATCATTGTGACAGTATGTTCTCCAACAGATAAAGAAGGATGATTGTATACTACTGATCCTGTGCTGCTCGGTGTGGATGTACCCAATTGACCATCGATATCTGAGTGCCATGATACATTAAGCATTTCTATGGATGTTTCACTATCGGATACAGTTCCTTCAAAAGGGATGGTTTGTGAAGACAAATAGGTTTCATTGCTCGTCGGTGTGAGAAGAGAACAAGAAGGAGGTGTATTGGGGTCTCCGACATCTATAATCTCATTCTTAACTGTGAACAAACCTGATGAATCTGTCACCGTTAGCGTAATGACATGTGTTCCAATGCTTAAAAGGGAAAATCCTTCAAGCATTCCATTGGAATCAGGTGTGGTACCAACTCCCAAAACACCATCTTGATTTGATTCCCAGTTTGCAGTGAGGGAAGAGACTGGCTCTTCTGCATCAGAGATGAGGGCAGAGAATGTGATGAGTTGATTGCTGTAGTAGGGATTTCCAGCCAAAGGAGAGATGAGGTTGATGACGGGGGGGGTAGATTCAGAGATATCCAGATTAATGGCGGCCACACCTGCCTCATCTTCTGGATCTTGTACCACCAATCGAATTTGATTCATGTCTGCAGTGATTGTTGTTGCACACGTGGTGCTTCCATCCATTTGTGGCGCCTCTTCTGAACAGAGGATTTCTTCATCAGCATACCACACTGTTTTCAGTGACAATGTATCGTGGTTTGTATCTGAGACAGTGCCTACAAATGTAGTATCCGTTCCTGCCATAATCGTTTGACCATCGACATGAGATGTGATTGTCGCTGACGGTGGAGCGTTAAATGTAGATATGGATTTGTCTGAATCGCAAGCCATCAAAAAAAACAAGATAGTGTGACGCATATTCTCTCCTGAGTTTTTTGCTTGGTCATACTGTTTAGAGTATTCGATTTTTGACGCTTGTGCCGGCTGACACTTTATTTCTTTTCAATATGTTTTTTTCTGAGATGAAAGACTCTATTGGGCAGCCTTATACAATCTTTCTATACGCGCCTTCTTTTGTATCTCATCAACATACTTTTGTAGGAGTTGTTGTTGTAGCTGAAATGCATAGATGTTGGAAGATTCTTTGATATCATCATTGCTCGGAGGAGTGATCTTTTCAATTCGTGCAACTACCCATCCTTCAGGAAGGGAATAGACTTGTGGTAATGTTCCAGGTGCTTTTGCTTTTTGGACTTGCGTGATAAGGTCACTCGCGGCGGATATAGCTCCAAGAGCTTGCGTGATGTTCGACTGTACGAATGGTCCGCTTGACTCTACAGTGAGAGAACGCGTATCCAGAAGAGCTTGTGGTGCTTCTTCTTGCCATTCAGAGAGAAGTGTATTGGCAAAAGCGGATGCTTCTTTTGCCGCTTCTTCTTCTCGAGCGATTTGTAGAGCAAGTTCACTCTTTACTTCTTCAAAGGTCTTTTCAAAAGCAGGTGTGAAGGATTGCAATACATAAAGAGTCTTTTTATCTACAGAGAGGACTCCTTTTCCTGCTGATAGAGGTTGCAGTAATGCCAAAAGATCTTCTGACAATTGATCTTTTGTGCCTTTTTGTTCAAGTCCTTTTGTGAGATAGCCTTCGAATGGAGGCTTGCTGAGAAGAGCATCTATATTTTCATTGGAAAGTGATTTTTGTGCATTTTCCAAAAGATCTTCAGGTGCTTGTTCGACGTTTTCACCGAGAACGGGTTTTATTGTTACTTCAGTGTATGTCCACGTGTCGGGTTGTGCATATTTACTATTGAGATCTGCAAGATACTGTTCATTTAGCTTTGTCCCTTGTTGTGCGATAATCTCATCAATCCTCTCAGTAGAGATCTCTTTTGTTTCATCAAAAAATATCCCTTCGCTAATTCGAACCCATTTGATCTCTTTTTGTGTATTATAAAATGTATGTAGGTTTTTGAGAGCAGCTTCGCTTGTAAACGCACTTTGTGCGACGTTGGCTAGAAGTTTGTCGGTGACGATCGCTTCATTTAGTGAATTTTCATATTTGACTTCACTGGAAAAACCAACACTTTGAATGACTTGTAAGTATCGCTCTTGAGAAAATTCATCATTTTCTCGAAATGTTGGATCAGATGCGAGTTGACTTGCAAGTTCATAGTCTGAGCTACTCAAACCTTCGTTTCTAGCCTGTTGGAATATACTTTCTGCACGAATCATCTCTTCAATGACGGATTGCATCAGTTTTTCTCGCTCATCTTTGTTTTGTTCTTGTCGCTGATTTTTATACCGAGCAACTCGTTGAACGTCGGCATTGTTGATGCGTTCACCGTTGACAGTAGCATATGTTGTTGTTTGTGGGCCTCCATTGCCTCCTACACCCCAGAAGACGAAGACAAGAACAACAAGTCCAAAAAATATTTGTGCAGGGACGCTATTGGTCCTGCTGCGGATTCCTTCAAAAAGCCCCATATTGTTTCCTCGATAATCTCTGACAAATTAGAGATATGCTTTTAATAGATACATACATATAATGCAAGGAGTGTGCGAGTGTTGAAATTCCTCGGAGCCTCAATGAGTATTGATATAGGAAGTGATTCCATACGTATTTCAGTTGAGGACCAAAATGATATTTGGAGTGAAAGAAGCGTCATCGCAATGTATAGACGAACGGATGGAAAAGAATCTGTATTGGCTACAGGAATCGATGCGCTTGATATGTGGCAACGTGTACCATCGGATATTGATGTTGTTTTTCCATTTAATTCCGGTGGTATTTCAGATTTTGAAGCAGGTCTTCAGTTGTTGCGCCATATTTTTGTGGAAGTGCAAGGCCGCCTTTTGTGGATTTCTCCAAAAATACGTGTAGCCATCCATCATAGTGCTTCAACAGGAGATAAGGAACGATATTGTCAACTGTTACTAAAGTCTGGTGCGAAGAAGGTATCTTTGGTTAATCGATCCTTTGCTGCGGCGATGGGTGCTGGTGTTCCTGTGGATGAGGCATGTGGATATATGATAGTTAATATAGGTGCATCTACGACAGAGATTTCAGTACTGGCCTTGGATCGCGTTGCTCATTTTTCTCGTATTCATGTGGGAGGAAATATGATGAATAAAGCGATTGGATCATATCTTGAAAAAAAGTATGAGATTTTAATCTCTTCTTTTGAAGCGGAGCGCCTTAAGTGTGAGCATATACAAGCAGTTTATAAAAAAGATGAAACTCAAATTGTGTGGGTGATGGGTAAAGATACCCAAACGGGCCTTCCCAAACGTTTGGAGATTCCTTTGTGGCATATTTCCAGATCGGTTGGGCCGACCATTCG
>NYTD01000183.1 GCA_002683315.1 Deltaproteobacteria bacterium
AACGATGCGGAATACAGGTCTGATGTCCTAATGCTTTTGAACAGACTCCAAGTTAGAACTTCGAGATTCAAGGTCGCTACTGCACCGAAATCAGAGATTGCATACAAAAATGATATCAGCATTGCAAAGACCACAGCTGAACTGATATTGGGCCATACACTGACACGGAAACGTTGGAAAAAACGTTTCTCCAGTAAAAGTGCAGCTTCTTCTTCTGAAGAAGAGACATTTTGCAAGGCAGCCCCACATGCCAGTTGAACATATGGGGATGTGACAAGTACAAGGGAGAACCAAGCAGGAAGGAAACCAGAGTGCAATATTTTATCTGGTCCATATGTGAATCTAGCAAGACTTGCAGCGATCAAATAGCTAGGAATTGCGAGTGGGAGTAGACTCAACGTATGTAGCCATCGAGAGCCATAATATTTGTGGCGTTGTTCCATCCATGCTAGAAAACCACCTAAGCAAGTAGAGCTGACCGCAACCATAATGGAAAGAAGAAAGCTATTCCATGTTTGTCTTTGCAAGAAGGGGTTCTGAATCATTTCCCAAAAACTTGCAATTGGTTGTCCCCAAGGATCAGGGGGGGGGGTATACGATTAGGTATACAAGTCCTCCAATTGGAGCCAGAAGAAGTGTAAGACACAATCCAATGGCACTCGTGCGGAGGAGCCGCATTCGTTACAAGCCAAATTTCTTAAGCAGTGTTTTTGTGGGACCGATATCGGCAAGATGAGATTGTGGGATCTGTACCAAATTTTCTGGTGAGAGAGGAAGAACATCTGGATGTGAGGGAATACCGGGTATGGTTGGATACTCATAATTCTTTTCTACAAACCATTCTTGTGCTGGTTTGGAAACCATCCATTCTAATAGTTTTTGTGATGCCGTGCTTTTCGAAGTGTTTTTGCGAATCCCCATACCTGCCAGCATAAGCACGTTGCCAGCATCTCCTTTTTCTGGAAAGGTATAGTTTTTGGCTGCAGTCTTTTCCTTGTTTAGTTTGTGTAGATAGTAGTGGTTTACCCATCCGATCTCCAATGAACCTTCATCGACAGCTTTTACTTGTGGAGAGTTTTTAGGGTACACGCCTGGTTTATTGGCCACGACTCCTTGTATCCATTGTTCTGTTTTTTCTTCACCCCACACATGACGTATTCCACTGAGGTGCGACAAAAAGCTACCGTTACTGGGAGCCCAACCCAGGCGTCCTTTCCATTTGGGATCGCTGAGTTCATACAATGATTTTGGGAGATCGTCTTGTGCGATTTTATCACTATTGTACACTAGGACTCTTAGGCGTCCACTGGTTGCAAGCCAGCGTTTATTATCATCTTGATATTCTTTATGGATTCCAGAATATAAGCTTTCCGGAAGAGGGGCGAGCATATCTCGGTTGGAAAGGGCTCCAAGATGACCAGCGTCTTGGGCAAAGATCACATCCACTGGACTTTGATCTCCTTCCGTTAGCATCCGAGTGACCATTTCATCTGTTTTTCCGTATTCCACCTTGATAGACATACCCAACTCTTTTTCGGCCATGGCAAATAAATCACCAACAAGTGCTTCTGAACGACCAGAGTACACACGGATGGCTTCAATTTTTACAGTTGCTTCTTTTTTTTGTTGTGTGGGCTTTTCTGTCGTTTGTGTATCAGAACAGGCCAGTAAAAATAAAATCATGATGCTCTCCTAATTTAGATGAAATCTTATATCGTAGTTTTATATTTTTATCTAATTTGAGTATTATATAGAATGTTGTTTTTGTTACACACTGTGGCTCCAATAATGTCATCATGTTTTGATTTATGATGTTTGTACAATGATGTTGGATCTTTTGTTTGTGAATGTTTTCTTTGTATCGGCTATGAACAGGTACGGATTTTATTTCCTTGTATCGTTTCATGTTGTATTCCAAATATTCAGGTTTGTATTATGGTTTCACTATTACTTATTCCTCAAGCATTTGCGGGGGGTGGAGATAGCTCAGCGGCTCCAATGGTTCCTTTATTGTGGGGGCTGTTCTTGGTTGGTTTTGTATATATCACAGCACACTTTGTTGTTGAACGCCTCCAAAAAAGATACCTTTTTGCCTCGGGGGTAGAGTATATTGCTCTTGGTGTCGGTCTATCTTATCTCGCGGTTTTTCATCATCGAGAGACATATATTCCAGCTGTCACATTTGCAGTTGGTTGGATCGGGCTCATGTTTGGACTAAAGCTTCCTTTTCGTCAATTGTTTCGTAATGGTGCAGCTCTTCGACTTGCTCTGACCGAGTTTGTTTTTGTAGGGCTTGGATTGGGAGCGATATTTTCAGCACTGCTCTACTTTTTTGTTGAAGCAAATTTGGCTTCTTGTATTATCTGTGGAGGTATTTTGGGAGCAACGGCTCTTGCTACTTCCTCCTCTGCGATTGATGTTGTGTATCAAAGGTTTCCCACTGTAGAGTCTCATGTCATCAACTTGCTACACCAAGGAACGAAGATCAATAATATTATTTCTATTCTATTCTTTAGTGTTTTACTGTGTACATATCGAAGAGAACATATTTTGGGAGACATGTATCAACATGCACAACTTGAAGGAGGCATGCTCATTGCGCTTGTAACGATCGTTTTTGGTTATCTTCTCTCTAAGTTATATTCTGTGTTTTTAATTGAAAACGACTCTGAGAATAGTCGTTTTTTAGCGATTACTGGTTTCATCTGTTTTGCTGCAGGAGCTGCTGTATATGTTGAAATACCTGTGCTTTTACTTATGATGTTCATGGGACTTGGATTCGCTAAAAAACACAAAGAAAGTATTATTTCGATGATGCAAGGCTCTCAAAAGCCTGTGATTTTAATCCTACTGATTTTTGCAGGGGTACAGCTTGAAAATGTTGCTCTTGGAACGGCTTCGTGGATGCTTTTGGGGTTTTTGGTTCTTCGTTTTTTATCCAAAGCTTTGGCATCATGGTTGAGCTCATATGGCTCCACAATACGGGCGGATATCTTTCGAGGAAATCTTGCTCAAGGAGAGATCTCTCTTGCCATCGCTTTTTCTTTTCAGCTAATTGATGGTCCTGCAGCAGATATGGCGTATGCTCTTGCCATCGCTTCTGTTGCTTTTTACGAGTTTCTTTCTCCTCGTT
The DNA here is from genome assembly GCA_002683315.1 of Deltaproteobacteria bacterium. Lineage (GTDB taxonomy): Bacteria > Myxococcota_A > UBA796 > UBA796 > UBA796. The sequence continues at coordinate 3,134 of NYTD01000183.1, forward strand.
GGTTGCGAGATCTCCTGATTGATATCGGAGAGATTCGAGAAGATATTGCCATCATTCGGGAGGGGTAAGCCATGGCCGGAGTAAGTCATAACACACCTACAGATTATTTCCGAAAAGCAGTGATTGTAACCATCTTGCTAGGAATTGTTATTGGGATTAATTATTATGTTCCTCATGGTGGTTCAAAGGCAGCATTAATCGCTTTGGGATTTGTAATTCTAGCCGCATATCTGATAGGTGAGCTGGTAGAGATTATCAAACTTCCTCATATTACAGGCTATCTTCTTGCGGGGCTTTTTTTGGGGCCATCATTGGCGCATACTCTTCATGACCTGTATCCCGGGCTTCACTTGATACCTCCGTTTGATCACGGTTTGATCAATCAAGATGTGATTAATAATTTGGGTGTATTGGATACACTTGCACTACCATTAATCTGTTTGACAGCCGGTGGGGCACTAAACCCCAAAGAGATTTGGTCTGCAATACGCCCCATCATGGGAGTTCTATTCGGTCAAATTATTACGATGTTTGTGGGAATGCTTGCATTGGTATATTGTTTGAGCGGTGTGATTCCTGGAGTTCAAATAGATGCTTTTGTTGGGCTGTCTATTCCAGCTCTCTTATCGATTGGTGGCTTGGTAGCTGCGATTTCTTTGGCGACGTCAGATGCGGCGACGATTGCAATTGTTGTGAGTGCAAAAGCAAAAGGTCCAATGACGACCAATGTAATATCTGTCGCAGTATTAAAAGATATTGTTGTGGTTATAGCGTTTGCAGCAATGACGACCTTGGCCATGGGGAGCTTGGGACTTGAGGGAGGAGAGAGTTTGGGAAAATCGATTCAATTGATTTTTCTTTCTGCCTTGTTGGGAATCGTATTGGGCGGTGTGATTCATCTGTACTTGAAATATGTAAAAGAAGAAGTACTGTTGTTTTTGACCGCATTGATTTATACCGTTTCTTTTGTCTCTGATTTCTTTCATTTAGAATCTGCTCTGATGTTTATTGCAGCTGGGTTTGTAGCCAAAAACTGGTCAGCATATGGTGATGAATTAATCTCTGAAGTAGAGCGTCTTTCGGCACCTGTATTTGTTGTGTTCTTTACGCTTGCGGGGGCACAACTTCATCTTGATGTGCTTGCGAAGATGGCTGTGGTCGCTTTACTTTTGGCTGGTGTTCGTGCTCTTGCCTTCTTTATTGGTGTTCGTTTGGGATCGATCGTTTCGGGTGCAGATGAAGGAACGAGAAAGTATGCTTGGATGGGTTTTGTCTCTCAAGCAGGACTTGCCATTACCCTTGCAAAGGGAATGCCGGGGACGTATGGAGCAGAACTTGGTGGCGCTCTTTTTTCGTTTATTCTGGGAGGGGTAGCCATCAACGAAGTGATCGGACCTGCCATGCTGCAAAGTGCACTTGGGTTGGCAGGAGAGCTACCAAACTCTGAAAACGAAGAATCACAAAGGTCTTCTTCTCAGGAAGGAGGATGGTTTCTACCTGAACATGTCAATCCGGAGATTCTTACCATCTGCTCTGATGTTCAGTCTTATTTACGAGAGATGGTTGCTCAATTGCAGACCGTTATAGAAGAACAAAGGCTTCAGCCTCTTGAACAGTGCAAAGGAAAGAAGAGTGCGCTTGCTGAATTTTCTAAGACAACTACGATTTCTTTGTGGGATTCGGCTTCTCTTTTAAGAGAGATTGAGGCATTTAGTTCAACACTAAAAGATCAACTTTTGGTTCCTTACGAATCAGATTCATTTGTAAAGCGTCCAACAAATGGTCGCCTAAAACAGTTTTTGTTGTTTCTACAGAAAAAGCGTATTTCCATGACTGGAGAGAAGCGACTTATCAATCCAAGAAATATTTCTAGAGTCTACTTGGATACGCACTGTGCAAAGGAAGTAGGTCGATTCTTACAGGCTCAGATCCAGTTTGACATTACGCTAGGAAAAGCTCTTCGAGATAATAACGAAAACGATGTACAAGATTGCATTCAAAGATTTCGTTCTGCGATGGCGCTATTTGAGCGTAGTATCATCAAACATCACAGGCAGTTATGCTTCGATTTGGTACACATAAATACATTTTTATTACCATCTCGGACACTTCAGAGCTCGTTCGACCTACGTAATGATGTCGTGCGTATTTTATGCTTTGAGATGTATCAAGCAAGACCAAAACTACAAAATCTTTTATCATATTATCTTTATGAGCAGCAAGTGACTTGTATTCGAGACGAAATCCATACTGTATTGAAGAAAAAGACCGAAGAACGTTTACAAAAGATTGATGATTTTGTTTTGCTTCAAGAGAAATATCTTGAACAAGTGAACGTTCTTTCAGAGCGGCATGATATGTCTTCTTTGAGCAAAGTTATTCAAAATAATCAACAGAGTTTCGCTCAGATTCAAGAAGTGCTCTCCCAAAAAGAATCATTTTTACTTTCGAGTCTTGATATAGTACCATTACATATAGAACGTCCCAAAACGATGCTGACCGAACATATTGATGATGTGACTGCGATAACATTCAAGAGAACCATTGGATATAATCATATATTAAGTTTTATACGCAATCGAATTGAACCTCGCTTCTACTCTCGTTTCGATTCTGTAGCATCTCAGATGAAACGACTCGAAACCTTAATCCAAGAGCAGCTTGAAATAGTGCATCACGCACAGAAGGGAGAAGATTCACAAGAGATGTTACGTGATCCAATCAGACGTTTATCTTATCGTTTTGCAACACAGTTAGAAACAAGAGAAAAAGGACTGTCGCTCATTTGGTCGAAAGAAAATGATATGCTGACAGGTGAATTTTCTGCGATGTGCTCAGATTTTACAGATTTTGATGACTTGTATCTTCAAGCAAAACCGATTCTAGATGTATTTCGAGATTTCTTTTGGAGAGGATCTCAGAGGTTTCAAGATTGGGCAAAAAGCATAAAAAAACCATTAAAAGAAGATCCCATTGCATATTGGAAACCGACACAATCTGCGTATATGCGCTTGTTCGAGAAAGGTATGTATGAAGCAGCTAATGTTCAACCTTCACGTCAAATACTGAAAAAGAAAATTCTAGAAGCGATGGACGTTCCAGGACTCCATGTTCTATTAGGCTCATATGAAGAGTCCTGTTCTTTGGTTGAGAGTGTACATTGGAGACAAAAAGATATTGTCGTATTTCAGTTTCAAACAAAACAAGAGAACGATTTTATCGCACGTGCTGGACAGATAAACATATTGATGGGGATTCGCTGGTTGTTTCGATTCGTAGGGGAAGATTCTCCACTGGAGCAATGGGCCCGCCATCTTATGGAACATCCAGAACAGACTTGGATTGTTGTAGAAGATCCTCATGTATGGGATATTATGAGTGAGAATTATTTCTTGTCGGATTTGGCTGTACATAGATGGGAACTCTCAGATTTGTCTTGTGAAGAGTTGGCTGAGGTCATATTGGCCCGCCATCAACTTAGTGGTTTTGATATTGTATACCCAGACCATTTATCATTGAATTTCATGGTCAGATGGTATGAAGAAAATCCTAAGAACAGATTTTTTGCGTATTTGCATGAACAAAGTAGAGGAGACATTCATGAAGCTTTTTTACTTTGGATGACCTGCCTTGAACGTATTGATGAAAAGGAGGGGCAATTTGTGATGCAGATCGGTCAACATAATTTGCCATCAGTGCTAGAGAACATATCAGATTCTCATCTTTTATTGTTGCGACAGATGTTGCAGTACGGAGTTCTTTCTCTATCTCTTGTACAAGATTTCTTTTGCTGTTCTGAGGAAAAAGCTACGGCTTGGTTGTCTTTTTTACGTAAAGAACATCTTGTTTTCGAACAAAATGGTTATTGGTCTCTTGTTCCCACTGTTCGATTTTCGCTTATTCGGGTATTGAAAAAGAGGGGGTGGCTATGATTCTCTTTATACAAGAAACAATAGATAAACTAACATGGGCTGGTGAATTTGCTCCACTGCTCGTTTGTCTTTCCGTTCTCTTTTGGATTTTGGCGGTACGTCTTCGATTTATTCAAAGACCTTTTGTTCAGCCTTTTATTTTGCTTTTGTTTCTGGGAGGGATGGGGTACCTAATTCTTGGTTCTGCTTTTGTATGGGTTGTTTTATGTATGTTGCTTGGTCTCGGATTTGCGATGCACACGTTGGCTTTTGACCTTGTTGCATCGATAATGATTCGACTTGAGCATCGTGTCATAGTCAATTCTTGGATCGATGGAAAAGGATTTTCAGGTAGAGTACAAGCCCTGGGTTGGAGAGGGGTAGAACTTTGTGATAGATGGGGACGTTTTATTATTGTCCCAAATCGATTTTTGGTGCAGCAAAGTTTTACGATATCAAATCCAGGTGATTATCGAACAGAGATACAATGTTGGATATCACCCAATCAAACCTTGCTTGAAGCAGAGAAAAAGATTCTACATTGGGTTTATGATGCTCCATGGATTTCCAAGCTATATGGTATATATCCTTCTACAGCCAATGAGAGAATTATTGTAGTAGAGGTTTCTCTTTTGCGAGCAGAAGATGAAAACAAGGTTTTACGAGCCTTAAGGACCATTGTTGAGCAATCTTAAGATATCTCCACATGATTTGATAGGCTGCTCTTTTTATGGATATCACATAGAGGTACTGGTTGAGCACAATGATGTGACAGGTATTTTTGTATCTCAAAAACAAGGAGAGTACTACATTATAAAACTAGCGCTAGCTCAAGATGCTATTCCTTTGATTGAACATGAAGAGCGCATCATACAAAATATAAATCATTGGGGGGTTGTCTCTTTTATTTCGCGTATTGATATCAATGGTTTTCCAGCTCTTGTTCTGCATAGGTATACTCGAGGAGTATTGGCACAATACATAGGGCTACTCTCCATAGAAGAGATTTCAAATATTTTCTCACGTTTATGTGAAGTGTGTGATTTTTTGCGGGAACACGATATTTTTCATCGCGATATAAAACCGGATAATATAGCTCTTGATAATGGAGGTGTGCCTGTATTGATTGATTTTGGGATGTCTTGTTGTACAGGAAAGCAAGAAGAGTACTTTACTGGAACGCTAGATTATGCGGCTCCAGAGGTTCTCAAGGGAGAAAAAGTCACCTACGATTCTGAATTGTACTCAATCGCTTCTGTGGTTTATGCATTAATCCATGGGATTCCTCCATCAAAAGATCATGCGTTACGAACATCTCATGGATTGAGTGTACAAGAAGATGCAAAACTTAATCGTATGTTGAATCTAGAACCAAGTTCAAGAAGAGAAAAGAAGAGACAAGTAAACCTACGGCAATCCTTAAAGAAAGAAAAAGTCAAACAGAGCACCAATCTTTATATTTTTATGTGTATCGTTCTAATATTTTTGTTGTGGTTCAGTATTACGTTATTGCTTCCCATGTGACTAAGAGTAGGTTTGCATAATCCATTGTGCAGGTCTATGATTCTCATTTTTTTGAGGAGAACGTTGAGTGCCCTTCATAGAGAATATTGCTCCTCGTAATTCTTGTTGCCATCTCTTGGTTCCCCACTGTGATTCAATAATGATATCTCCTTTTGACCGAGCAAAAGATTCAAGTATGCTTACTTCTGGAAAGGATAAACGTTTCATCCATATCTGCGGTGTTCCAGTGACTTGAGATTCAGCTAGGATACCATATCCTGCTTTGGAGAAGATAATGTCGACCGCATTTACCAGAGAAGGAAATGGGATGGAATGTGCATATTTGATATCTTTTCGAGCAACAGTTGGGATAGCAAAAGGCAATATCCAGTAGATATTTTTTATGAATGGAAGTTTTAGTATATCTTCTCTTCTTGGCCCTCCTAATCCAACCAAAATACTTCTTGAAGGAAAAGTGATAAGAGGCTCCTTGTTCTCACGATCAATCCAGTGTGCATGAGCTTGAATAGAGCAATGAAGAGGTGCTCCTGGTAGTAATTGAATAGCCTGATGTCCTTCTTGCCATTGTTGCATTGTCTTTGACCATTTTTCTAGTCTAGGAAAATGCTGATATATCCAGATCCAATCAAAATTACTGATCCCCAAAACAGGCACATTGGCTTTTTGGGAAGCGGCAAAGATAAGGGGAGGAATATCTGCGATAACAAGGTCATATTGCTTTGGTATGTTTGCCCACTCCTCAATGGCAGAATGAGTGCATCTTTCGTTTAATAGAGATATTGTTTTATCTATATCTACTTTCGTGTGGTCAGGCTGAATGATGCCAACATCTGCATATCTTGGAATAACCATAGATTTGGGAAGACTTTCATGAATCAAAGAAGCATTGTGGCAAAAAAATGTAGATACACATCCATATCTCCTTAAGGACACTCCCAAGGCTATTTGTCTTGTAATATGTCCTAGTCTGTGTGGAGTGCATACGTGTGCAATGTTCATTTCTTTTTATTGGTGTACATTTAGGTTTGCAGTAGAGAATCAATTACGTTATTCACAATTCAATTATCGGAGGTATAACATTGAAGCCCTATTGGAGAGATCAAAGTACTTGGGTATGCCCCAAGCATCTACCCCCTTTGCGAGTACCTGCCCATATTGAACGTTGCTGGTTTAGTGGCTGTTCTTCTGTTCGTCCACCAATAACAGATAGTTCAAGCAAGCCAAAATCAGGAGACAACCTATGTTCGTGGCATAAATGCGACAAGGCAGAGGGAGGTGGACGTGCTCTTGCTCGCAAGACATCGAAGTATTGTTCGCGTGACTGCTCAAATAGGAATGCTCGCTGGCGTCACAAAAATAAAAGCTAATAGCTAGGTTTTAGAATCCAAGTTCTATTAATGTAGCCTCAATAGATGTAGCCCAGCTTTCCCCATGAATAATAACATGGGCGAGCAGATAGTACAGTTGAATGATGGATCGGCGCTCTTGCCAACCAGGTTCAAGAGGGTAGCTGTTGATATAAGCAGCAAATGAACGTGGATGAAATCCTCCAAATAGTTCCATCATGGCCAGATC
>NYTD01000184.1 GCA_002683315.1 Deltaproteobacteria bacterium
GATCCGTTTTTTGGTGGAGGTTACCATCCTCCTTCTCCTCGATATGGTATGCCTTCTTTTATCCAATTCCTACATCATGCCATCCGTCTTATTGATAAAAACAACAATATCGGTCCTGTACTTCAGCGTCAAAATACTCCCCCCACAAACCGGTTTTCGTGGTGTTATTCTTGGGATACGCGAATCGATACAGGCTATGCAGATGCATTTGACTTTATGAATCATGGATTCGGAATCGCACCCAAATATCTCAATATTGCGCGACTAAAATCATGGTATTCATTTTCCAATAGAAAGAAAACGGTCACCGATACTGTGAAGAAAATCATCACATCTCCGATACTCGATCCTATCAATGGTTGCGTATACCGAAAATGTGAAGATGCTCTTTGGGAATTACCCGTACGAGAAGCACTTCTTGATGAACAAGCTGAATTTATATCTTTGATGATGCATATCCTACCAAAAACACCGTGTATCTCGTTTCTTCTCACACACATACAAAATCAATATTCGCTTGAAAACGGGCTATTTTTACAAAGTATTTCCTATCATCCTCCAGATATATCTTCACTTAACTTCATGAACTGGAAAGAAGGAAACCCTCATTTTTCAACATTACCAACAGTAAAAGATTGCACCAAACTCCTCAAAACAACAATTCCCAATATCGCATACCAAGACCATCGAGCAGTTTGCTCTTCCAATGCAAAACTACTCAAGACTCTTATAGAATATCAGATACAGCAGCCCACAGAAGCCATCGAACACCACATCATCAAGCTTGAACAGTCCATATGGAATCATTTTGGATGGAAAGAAAAAAAAGACTGGTATCATACTGCGCAGCAAAAATTAAAAGCAACAGGATTGGATCTCGCGCTGGTTATTCAGTCCATGCTTGCATTGCAAGATTGGAAGCCCAAACAAAATCGTCAAAAAGAACTATTGGCTTTGGTGAATTATTGGGAAGAAAACTATGTACAAGACCACATCTGTTATACGCATCCTCAGCAACGATTTTTCCATAGGGGAGTGGATCTCATTGCCGACAACTGTGCAAGTACACAAGAAGAAGCCGGATATACGCTAATTCTTTTACAACAAGCAGGCATACCGACAAAGAATCAAGCTCGTTCTTTCATACAAAACCAACAATGGCTGGTCTACAAAAACCCCAAAATTATAAGTACAGCCCTATTCACTTGGAAACAAATCACGCCTCCCATCCACAATGAAAACACGTATGAAAAAACAATATTGGCTTTTGATGTACATCGTCCTCTTTCACATCAATTTTTAGAATATATACAGCAAACTGATGTTTTTATTTGGGCACAATGCGAAATTTCGCAGCAGTACCTCACTCAATATGGACATCACAAAATCATACTCAAACACGTATCTTGGGACATCTGCAATAAAAAAGGACATCTTCATACTGGTCTATTACACCCACAAGACATGGAACGTTTTTTGGGTTTTCCTCCTTCTGATGTCAAAGAGAAATTGATCTGTGCATTTTCTCATAAGACAGAAACATACATTCACTCCACATATACAATAAAAAGTACCGATGGTACCATCCTATTGACTTTTCCATATCCGATTATCTGTTTTTGCTTTTATGAAGATACATATTGGTGGATCACCAAAGGCAGACTTTATTCCTCCAAAAGTGACACTCCACACGTACTTCCATCTCCTTTGACCACTCCTGTATCAATATGTGTGCATCATGGTGCACTGCTTATCGCACAAAGAGAAGACCTATGGCTCTTCCATATATCGCAAGAACAATTTGGACGATATGCAGGAAGAAGTGGACCACAACAAAAAGATGGATTGGTTCATACCGCTGTATTTCAAAATATTACTTCTATTTGTACGTATGCAAATTATATTTTGATCAGTGATGCTGACAAACTACGTATAATTGAGACACAAACACACATGGTTCATACACTCGGCGACCATCCTCCTTTTTCGTACGCATCGTCAATTATAATGCACAATAAGAATATCTATATCGCAGATTATATTCAGCAATGTATCTGGCTATATTCCATAGAGTGCGAATATACCAAGAGATGGAATTGTCATTCCCCAAAGAGTATTCATGTACACAACCAAACGCTTTGGGTTCTGTCTCAGGATCATCTCATCGAGATAAAGCAAGAATATTTTTGATCAACGAAGCAATCGGTCAAATGGTGCTGGTAATTTATCCCGAAGCGTATGTAGCCAACTGCTTGGGACAAAAAATACATATGCAGTGATCATTTGCACGCTAAAGAAGATCAAATCCTTCATTAGAATCGCAATGCCCAAATGAAATACGACGCCAAAAATCACAATCGGTACACGAGTTTTTTTCCATGTAAATAGAAATATGGCACCCGTTTCAAAAATCATGGTCGCTGCAGCAAGGCACCACCATAGTGGGAGCGGCATATAATTTACAGCATAGGCTGAGAAAATATTTTTATAGTGACCTTGAGACTGGCTCCATACAGTATCTGGCTCAACAATATTGATCAGATACAGCGGATTATTGGCTGCGGTCTCCCAAAAATCAGTAAAATCACCAGACAGGGCTTTTTTGATTGGAGAGACCAGCCAATCTCCAGATACCATCTTACAGACTCCAGCTGTACTGTATTGTAAAACAAGTGTCGCTTGAAAAAATCGCGGAACCCATCCTTCTATCCATTTCTTTCCTCCTTCCTCTCGGTTGGGTGGCTGTAGAGCCAAAATCAAAAAGGAAATGATGAACATTCGATTGATGGTGAACGAAGAAGGCTGATCCATTGCCTGAATATACACTGCAAGCGAAAAGAGTAGCCATGCAAGGATTCTGCGAGCATATCCAGAAGGATAGGCAATGGTGCAGGCATAGAATGCCGGCACCACAAACCAAACCCACGATTCTGGTACCAATACAGGAGGGGGAAGATAGTGGGACAACGTTGCACGTTCAGACACATGATGCCCCACTTCTGTAAGCCAATATCGAGGCGTCAAAAGGAAGAAAGAGAAATAGTAGATCATGCAAAAGGTAATGACCACTTCGAATGCACGAACGTGAATGGCATCTTGATCTGTAAACCAAAATTGTAAACCACGCTCAAGAATACTTTTGGGTTTTTCACTCATTGTATCTCTCCCTTCAGCTCATAGGTTCCAAGATCTCGTTTGTACTTTTTCGGAATCTCTGTAAGAGGTGGACGATTCCAATTCCCGATTTCCATACAGTGTTTTTTTCCGACAGGATGATTGGCTACTGTAAATCGAACACGTTCTATCGGAGGGTCTTCTGGAAATGCTTCATGCCAGTGATCCTTGATATACTGACCAATTTCTTTGAGTCGAATCGCATTTTTTCCGACAACCTTCCCTTTTTTATTTTTATATTTGGACGCGAGGACAATTCGATTAAATCGAGTACGATGCCCAAAGATATCGACCGGAAAAAAAGGCTGCAGTGGTCCTTCTTTCCATTCTTCGCTTCCTTTAAGCTGATACTCATAATGCGTTGTGGGCCATGATCGAGACGAATGTGTAAACAAACAAGCGATTCGAAACTGATTTCGCAAAACAGGAGGATAGGACAAAAAAGATTGATTAATAATACCCGTCAAACTCATTGGAACAAACCAATATCCTAGTCCCATTAAAGATAGAGCAAGTCCATAACTACGAATAGACAAACGCTTTGCGACAGAAAAAACCCACCATACAGGAGGAAGAAGAAACGCAAATAATACAACCCCAACATGAGAAGGAAGCCAAGCCAATACAGCCCTGCGATCTTTATATGCAAATTTATTTTCCTTAAAATAATCAGCAAGCCATCCACTACGAGATGCTTTGTTCACACGATACTCAAGCAGTAGATCACCCGTCAAAGATCCCAAAACCACCAAAAGACCAAAGATCAAGAACACCGAACGAAATTTAGATTCCTTAGGAAGATTGATGACAAGAGTCGAATAGGCGAGACCAAAAAGAGCAAAGCAGATCATGGAAAAAATATCAAAACCAACAATGGTCGCAACACATAGATTCCCTACTATTAAAGCTCCTCCAAGTCCCAATCCCAGAATTTCAAGATTCTCTACTCTCTCTTTGTTGTTATTTTGATGAATCAACCAATAGAAACCCAAGCCTAAAAAAGCACCGAGAATAGGCGGGCAGAAATTACCGACATATCGGATGACAACATCACTGGCTTCTTGCTGCTCAAGATAATGACGAAGTGGCTTTACAAATCCGAACCATCCAACCAACAATCCATATACAAAAGCAACCACGCCATAATAACGATACTCATAAGTGTGATTTTTCATGTCTCATACTCCAACTTTTGATGTATCCATGATGGCCACCAGTTCGGGGGAACAATCTTTGGCCAATCACTAATCTGTTGATGATGTAGTGCAAAGGAACTGGGAAAATATTCTGGCTTTTCACCACCACCATAACGTCGATCACCGAGAAGAGCGATTCCCAAAAAAGCCGCATGCGCACGTATTTGATGCATAACCCCAGAAAACATCACGGCCTCCCACAAAGAAACACCTTCTTTTCTACCCAAATGACGAAATGTTGTCTTTGCGGTGTACCATTTCCCTCGATGTGGAGTATTGTTTCCTCTCTTCGGTATCATACTCCCTTTCTTTCTTTTATCGTGTGCTAGTGGGGCGTCACAATAGTGATTGTCCCATCTCGGCTCTTTTGCACTTAGAAATAGATAGCGCTTTTTCAATATCTTCTGTGTAAACATCTGTCGAATATCCCATACTTGTTGGGGATGAGCTGCAACCAATAGCCCACCACTTGTCGGTGTATCCAATCGATGAACGATTCCGCCAGCAAAACCTTCAGGCCAATCAATCTGCTCTCTATCAGGCTCGAGTGCAATCAAGCGCATCAAAACAGAATCTTCAGCTGTATTCCTCTTGGGAAACACTGGAATTCCAGCCGGTTTATTTATAAGGAGTGTTGTTGCTCGTTTCTCGATGACAAGCGCCATGTGTATCCCAAAGCAAGTAGTGTAAGAAAACCAAAAAAAATATTGAGAACATATATATCGCGAAGTCCAGAGGATTCAACCACACGAGTGGCAAGAAATATACCAAGAGCCACACCAACACCACCCACAGATGCCCCAAGAAGAGATTGGCCTGTATTTTTGAGCTCGGCAGGACTAATCCTCTCTATCCAAGAAACAACAGCAATCCAAAATAATCCAAATGTCAAACCGTGCGACAATTGGCACAAAAACACCCACCATCCAGACAAGGCGAAATACATCAAGATCCAACGAAAAAATGCAATAAAAGCAGCCACCATGAATAAAAAATGAGGAGAATAGCGAACAAGAAGTTTGGAGGAATATGCCAAGACAAGAACTTCTACAACAATCCCTCCTGTAATTGCAGCACCTGTCCACAGCGTAGAAGCATTTAGTGATTCAATATACATCGCTAGATAGCTTGTATTGGCTGCATGTGAGGAAAAATGCAGCGCAGACGCAAGCAAAAGACAAACCAACTCTCGATTTTGAAGTACAACAGGAAGTTGTGAAAATATATTCTCCGATTGAACTCTTTGCGGAATGGGAAGTTGAAAGACCAACAAGAGTAAAAAGCCCCCCAAAGCAAGAGCAATATATAGTGAAGAAAGACCGAGATTTTCATCTAACAAAGAACAAATAACCATGATTACCGTAAACCCAATAGATCCCCACAACCGTAAAGAACCATAATCTTTTTGTACAATCTCAAGCGTAATTGCATCCAGAAGAGGAGAAAGAGGAGCACGTCCCAGAGCATAGAGAAACATACAAGCATAGATTGCAGGACCTTGTACATTAATCAAACCCATTACACCTCCTATGACCAACACTGTCGCAAGCCCCATCCACAGTCTGATATTGGGGAAAAGATCAGCCATCATGCCCCATATTGGAGTTACAAACAGCCCAACCAATGCCGGCATAGAAAGAAAAAGAGAAAAATATTCTAAATCTCTAGATTCAAATTCTTTGGTCAAATACGGTCCCATCGCTCCCAAAAGACCAAGCAAAACAAAATATGATGTAGCTATCGCGCCGCGCGGTTTCATAAAAAAGGACAAAACTTGGCAATCACAACCAAGAAGAAAAGGTTAGCATAAGACCACAACGAAGAATACAAAGCCCTTGACAAGACAAGTTTTTTTGGGGTAGGATAATCATTATGTCTTTTGTTCATTTGCATACACGCACACAATATTCAATGCTTGACGGAGCGGTAGCCCCCAAAGCCTTGATCAAAGCATCAGCAAAAATGGGCTTCAAAGCCCTTGCTGTGACAGACACCTGTAACCTATATTGTGGTGTACAACTATACAAAGAAACAAAGTCCCAAGATATGAACGGAATCTTGGGCTCCGAGATCTGGATGTGGCCTCAAGGCCTTTCTTCTTTGACCCCTCAAACTCCAGACGGTGGTTGGCATTTGGTTTTTCTTGTAGAGAATGATGCGGGGTACCGAAACTTATCTTCCCTGATCACCAGTGCCATTTTCGATGGAATGCACTACCGTCCACGCATCGATTATTCTTTACTTGAAAAGCACAAAGAAGGTCTTATCGTTCTCACAAGTGGTCTTAACGGTCCTATTGGTTCTCCTCTCAGACATGGACAACCTGAATTAGCACGAGAGAATATTGAACGTTTGGGAAATATATTTGATGTGGATCATCTATACCTTGAACTTCAAAATTATGGCCTTCCTTTTCAATCTGAGATGAATGATCTATCCCGCTCATTTGCCAAAGAACTTGGCCTAAAAACAGTGGTCACCAATGATTGTCGTTATCTCCAACCACAGGACGCTGTCACACTTGACGTGCTCAACTGTATTGCTCGAGGAGAAAATATAGATGATCCCAATCGAGTGATGCCACTAACCGACCAGCAATACCTCAAATCTGAAGAGGAGATGAGACTTATCTTTCCCGACGATCAAGAAGCGATTGATCGAACCGGTGAGATTGCAGATCGATGTCACTTTGCCTACAACACTTCCACCTATTGGTTCCCAGCAACAGACCCACCAGACCCCAACCCTCAACTTCCTGAAGGTATTCGCATGAATAACAAAGAATACCGCGCCGACACACAGGCAAATTGGGAATATTTCTATCGGGCATATCCTCCTCCCAAGAGTTTTAATATGCCCGATCCAGAAAAAGAGGATATCCCACCCGCGATTGCAGAAGCGGGAAACCTCTGTGGGTATTTTGAATGGTATTGCGATCAAGGACTGAAGATCCGCCTGAGAAGAATCCCCGAAGAAAGACACGCAGAATATTACAAACGCCTTTCGTATGAAATCGACATCATTGAACATATGGGATTCCCTGCCTATATGCTTATCGTTGCCGAATTCATCAACTGGTCCAAAGACAACGCAATCCCTGTAGGGCCTGGACGAGGCTCCGCGGCAGGAAGTCTGGTCGCCTACGCGATGTTCATTACCGATATAGACCCTCTTCGCTACGGTCTGCTATTTGAGAGATTTCTCAATCCAGAACGTGTAAGTATGCCCGACATTGATGTGGACTTTTGTCAAGATCGGCGAGAAGAAGCCATCCAACATGTTCGAGAGAAATACGGTGAAGAACTCGTCTCTCAAATCATCACATATGGAAAACTTCAAACAAAGGCAGCGGTCAAGGATATCGCTCGAACACTCGGCATAAACTTCTTGATGTCCAACGACATCGCCAAACTCATTCCAGAAGAAAAAAACATCAACATCCCCATCGCACGACAAGATCCAACCATCGCAGCACTGACCAATGTCAATCCTCTTGTAAACCGTGTGTTCTCTCTTGCGCAGCGAGTGGAAGGCATGACACGTCAAACAGGAATTCATGCTGCGGGTGTAGTGATAGCCGATAGGCCCCTTGTTTATCACGCACCATTATATCGAGACGGTCCAGAAGGAGGACCAGTTGTACAATATGATATGAAGTCTGCAGAAGGAATCGGCCTTATCAAATTTGACTTCCTCGGCCTAAAAACTCTTGATCAAATCCGAGATGCACTCCACATGATTGAACGCAATACCGGTGATTCCATCGATATATCAGCTATTGATCTTGATGATGAAGCAGTTTATGCGATGCTCACGGCTGGAGACTCTCAAGGAGTATTCCAAGTTGAATCAGATGGAATGCAAACCCTATTAAAACGCCTAAAACCAAGTAATATCGATGAGGTCATCGCGCTTATCGCCCTCTACCGCCCAGGCCCTTTATCATCAGGAATGGTCGACACCTACATACGTGTAAAACACGAAAAACAAGATCCAGATTATCTTCATCCTCTCCTTGAAGACTTATTGAAAAGTACATATGGAACGATCGTATATCAAGAACAAGTTATGCAGATCGCCCAAATTCTCGCATCTTATTCTCTTGGAGAGGCAGATCTTCTTCGTAGAGCAATGGGAAAGAAAAACGTTGAAGAGATGGATCGTCAAAAAGTACGTTTTCGTGATGGAGCAGAAAAAAATGGCATCGACTCCAAAAAAGCAGAGGAAATATTCGATTTGATGGCATTTTTTGCCGGTTATGGGTTTAACAAGAGTCACTCAGCTGCCTACGGGATGATTGCATATCAAACGGCATGGCTTAAAGCTCATCATCGAGCAGAATATATGGCGGCACTCATGAGTATTGACTCCAACAATACTGATAAACTCATCGCATACATCAACGACTGCAAAAAAGGAAATATTGAAATCCTTTTCCCTGATGTCAATTACAGCTTTGGTTATTTTGATGTTACGGCAGACAACCGTAGACAGATTCGCTACGGACTTTCTGCAATTAAAGGAGCTGGTAGCGCAGCTATTCAATCCATCATTGATGCCCGCGAGAAAAAAGAAGAAAAACGTTTCACCAGCTTTATGGATTTTTTGGAGTCGATCAACTACCGAATCGTAAATAAAAAGGTTCTTGAAAACCTGATAAAATGTGGAGCTTTGGATTGGACTGAGCTACCTCGAAGAACGATGATGCAGGCTCTACCCAATGCCATACTTGAAGCACAGCGCGTACAAAGAGATATAGAATCAGGGCAGACAAGCCTATTCAGTATGTTCTCTGATCCCGATGAAGTACCCCAATACACAATCCCAGATAATGGAGAATGGGGTACGGCTCCAAAGATGGTGCAAGAGAAATCAGCTCTTGGATTCTGTCTAACAGGTAATCCCTTAGATGCATATCGAGATGTAGAAGACAAATTAGGCTATTCTCTTGCATGGGAAGCCGAAGAAGCGGCGGCCAACACATCAGTAATCTTACTTGGAAATATAGCAAGTTGCCGTCTTATGACCAATAAACGAGGTGCTGAGATGGCTATTTTGACATTACAATGTCGAGATAGAACCATCGATGCAATGTTTTTTGGTGAACAGTTTCAAAATGCCAAACGAAACCTCTTCTCCAAAACTGCAATCGCATTGTATGGAACCGTGGAAAAAAGGAAACCATCACAAGACGATGATTTTGAAAAGACAACGATCAAGGGAGATCGAATTGTCGAACTTGCTGAAATTCGTGAGATTCAAAGCAAAAAGATCTTTATCCATCTCAAAGAAA
>NYTD01000185.1 GCA_002683315.1 Deltaproteobacteria bacterium
AAACATGCCGGTTTGCATGTTTCAGATGAATCAAACGATTCTGCTATTTATGCTGGAGCATGGGAAGATCATTATTGGTCCACATCCATGGGATCTCCTTTTGATCGAGGATACAGACTCAAGAGAGAAAAAGACAGCATGTTCATCCTTGATGACAAAGGAAATTGTACTACATACACTCTCAACAATAATAAGGCGCAAAAATCTGAAGATACATGCTCAGATGAGATTCGAGAAGAGCTGGCGCTCTTGTTCCATAAATCGCAGACAGGAAGTACAGTCCAACCATCCAAACAAACACTCGAACAACTGCAAAAACTAGGCTACGTCGGAGACCAAGATTAGTTTATCCACAATCCAATCGGGTAATTAATTACACTCTACCGTTAGTACAAATGGATGATCTCCATTGTCGGCAGCCTCTACAAGAATGAGATAGCTGTTCGGATTGGTGTCAAAGATTTCAAAGGAATCATTTTGATAGTACGATTCATCGGAAATATCATTATCTTGTTGACAAGGGGAACAAGAATCAGTGTAACAATCTCCCATATCGTAGGATTTAAAATACAAAAGATCCATATCTTCGCAGGGACTCTCAAGAGTAAATACAACAGCCGAGGCATCCCCTGGATGCATAAAGTAATATCCCCGTTCAGGTCCTTCATAGGTTGCATCTTTACTATTCATTGCATACCACGAGGTGTATAACGCATTGTCAAAATAGTTTGTACCACCACCAGTACTGACCAAAATCTGATCGCCACATGAAATAAAATCAGTGAAACACTCTGCTTCATTATCATAATCATATGCAGAATAGTCTCCTGTACAGTCAACACTTTGTGCAAGATCAGAATTACTACTATTCATGTTATTCGTTACTCCACTCCCGCCACCGGTATCGTTTCCACCGCCTGTATCATTTCCACCACCTGTATCGTTTCCACCACCTGTATCATTTCCACCACCTGTATCTGTGATGGCACCCGTATCTTGAGTGGGACTCCCGGTATCACCGATCCCCGTTGGCTCATCTCCCTGAACAACCGTTTGCTTCTCAAACAAGGCGCATGCCATGATTCCACTAAAGATCAAAATCATGTTTTCCTCCAAAATATTTATGCTGAGATTTTAGCACAAAAGGTACAGATCGAAAAGCCCATACAAAAGAGAATCTTCATGAATAGAACTGTTCACTTTCATATCAAATGAGATATAGTACATCCAAACGACCTTATATATCCCAAACCAACCCCTTTATGAAAACCAATATTTTTTCAAATCAGGCACATTTCTCTGTACTCCAAAAAGGAGAGTTTAATGGTTTACTCTTTTTCCTTGGGAAAAATGATATCGAGCACCCAGAATTATCCTTGATAATTCTGTATAAAACTCAAGAAGAAGAAGACGATCCGCTTTTCATGGTCACCTTAAGTAAAAAAACTGCTGAGAACCCTATACAATCCATCAGTTTATACTCTAAAGATCACTTCGATTGTCAATTGATATTTATAGAGCCAACCCAAGATGCTTTTATGGAACAAGCACATGAGTGGGTTCGTGAGCAAAAAAAACAAGAACCAAAAGTCTGGGCGCCACCATTAAAACATCATCCTGTTGTAGAAAATAGTCGGCGTACGGATTTTGGAACAGTTGTGGGGTACCAATATCAATATCATGAAAAAGCAAAGACAGAAGATGTCTCGCTTTCTTTTGTTCTTATTTGCTTTGCTCCGCAAGAATCAAACCCTTCTCTTTTCCTTTATGTAGAATCGGCCGACGAAGCTCTTTGTGTGCATATGTATCTAAACAACAAGCATACACTTTCGCTCTCAAAGCTCAAAAGCGATGATCCAAGAAAACACCTCCTCTCTATTGCAGAAAAGCAACTTCGTGCAGTTGTAGAAACACCCCCTCAAGATGATATCGATTTTCCCATTCCTATTCTACAACTGAGTGCAGGAGAGATAACCATGATCTTGAAACAAGAACAGATGTATGAACACTCTCTGTTAATTGTTCTCATTTCCACAATCGGATTTATATTATACAGCCTCATCGGAATCCCATATATCGGATGGTTTTTCTTGATCTTATCTGGGTTTTGTTGGCTCATTTCTACAGCGCATGCAGTGTACTCATATGCCTCTCTAACGAGTAACCATGCCATACGAATCCCTGCATCCACCTTGCTTTTGCTTCCATTATTTTTCCCAAAATACGGCCCTGCACTGTTTCTATTCTTAATGATGGCCACTCCTGTTCTTTTACGAAAATCGATTGTAGCAAAAGGAATACGCATATCTGGAAATGGGATTCAAGAAGACGACAAACTACTGCTTGTTGCTCGAAAGATGCACTTCGACCAGAACAAAAAAAATAAAAGACGCTAGTATCCTAACTTTCGAACCTGTGAAAAGCTCATACCTGAGGGAATGGGAATTTGAATTCCCGTAACCAACCTTCTTTGTTCTATAAAAGAACACAAACCATCATGGATGCAATCCGCCTCTTCCTGAAATCCGAAAAAAGAGAAACTTTGTGAAATCGCCTCCATGGTACTCATCCCTTGTGGGGAAGAGGGGGTTAATATCCGTGGAGGTGGGACTGCCCGAGGTACCAATGAAAGATGAGGCATCATCTGCAATATCACATTTTGTCGATACATCTTTCGCGCTTGTTTCCACGAACCGTCCAAGACATATAGCGTTGATGGTATCGTTGTACGATCTGCCGTAGGTTTCGAAGTAACAGGAGGAAAGAGAAGCATCGCCCCCAAAGAAGGTTGTATCTTGTGTTCTACTTCTTTTGGGTGATCAATATCGATAATTTTCAAGGAGGGAATACACAAAGAAGATACAAAAGCAGTATTGGATGCTTTGTTTGCAGATTTTTTATGTCGAACAATAATGACCTGAAATGGGGCATTGATAGATGGAAGATGCGCACATACACAATTTTTTTTTGGTAGTAAGCATCTTCCACAATGAGGAAGCATCACTCCTTAACACCATTAAGGGCGATCTTATAGCAGCCTGAAAACCCTTCTTGAATCTCAAGTTCTGTTGCAAGGCGTTTTTTTCCTGCGATTTCTTGCCCTACACCAATCAACTCACCTACTGCCTTGTCAAGAAGCCCACCCGATTTCTTGTCCATTTTGATTCGCTCTATCGCCGCTTCACAAGGATTGAGCGTTCCATATTCAACTTGAAAAAAACCATGGATTCCCACAACGAAAAGAATAAAAAGAACAAACAAACTAGTAATTATTTTCATACGTACTCCTATGTAGTGAATATACCATTACCGTAATAACCAATCTAAAAGTAAATAAACATGAAGTTTCGGACAGAAATCAAAATTCCACAGAAGAATACAATCAACACAACAAGTCATATACTTATGATTGGTAGCTGTTTTGTTGAATCTATGTATGCCAAACTTTGCTCCTACAAGATACCCATCACCTACAACCCTTTCGGCATAACCTATAATCCCATTTCTATTGCACATCAGCTCTGTTCTTTACACAACAACCAAAAACCCAAAGTTGATATCATTTCCAATGTACCCTACCCATTTAGTCATCATGGTATGTACCGAAAAGAAACGCTCAAGGAAACGGATGATGCCATCAACCAAACCTGGCTCCCAGCACAAAGAGAGTTTTGCAACATCAACACCTATATCTTTACCCTTGGAAGCGCATATGCGTGGAAACGCAATAATGTTATTGTCAACAACTGTCACAAACGCCCCGCAAAAGAATTCACGCGAGAACTTCTATCTATCGATACGATCACTTCGTCACTCAGCGCTGCTTTTTCGCTTCTCCCAAAAGACTGTATCATCATTTGCACAGTAAGTCCGATCCGACATATACGAGATGGATTGCAAGAAAACAACATCAGTAAATCTACCCTTCGCATGTCTCTCCATGAACTTGAACGACAGGATTCCAGAATTCAATATTTCCCTTCTTTTGAAATAATGACCGATGACTTAAGAGATTACCGATTCTATGAAGAAGACCTAATCCATCCTTCAAAAATGGCTGTTGATTATATTTGGAACCAATTCAAACAATACGCCATCGGTGACCCACTAGAAGAGCGACAAATCGAAATCCAATCACTCCACAAGCGCCTTTCCCATCGTCCATCACACCCGAAATCAGCAGAATACAAGCGATTTATAGAAACAACAAAGAGACTTCTGGATACACTACAAAAACGCCATCCAAATCTAGACTGGAGCACAGAAAGAAAGCAAATGAGGAAGCTTACTGCACTCTACCCTTGATCTCTTGTTTCGGAAAGACAAGAAGCATCCCTCCTGCACCCAGAAATGCCAATCCATAATGGTACATCGATTCCGCACCAAGAAAGGCGCAGATAAACCCAAAAATGGCACATGACTCAAATAAGGCATATTGAATTATGGATAATGATATACGATCTTGATTTTTTAGAAAATTGGGAACAACAAAGGAAAATACAGCATTGCTCATCCCTATTCCACACAATGCGAATATGATTATCTGTTCAGGAGGCTCTGCAGTAATCTCTAAAAATTGAGGAATGACAAGATAAATGAGCTGACTTACCAATAAAGCACCCCAAATAATAGGCAAAACGTTTTCTTTTGATTTGGGCATACTTCATCCTGAATTATGTACTAAAAAAGTGAGTACTCACAACAATTAGTATACTCATTTCAAGGAAATTTAGAGGACATTACATCAGAAAAGATTAGACGTAAGGTAGAGGTGCAATCAATGATATTTATACTCGGATGCCTAACGGGCAAAACTGTAGAAGAGTCTCCATCCATATATGAACAAGAAGTAGGCCCCTATGACGTCGATATCCGATGGACATCGTATGGGATTCCACATATCACAGCACAAGATTATGGCAGCCTAGGATTTGGTTCCGGATATGCTTTGGCCAAAGATCACGCATGCACTTTAATGGATCAAATTATACGTATACGCGGAGAACGATCTCGATATCATGGCGAAGACCATATCGATTCCGATATCGGATGGAAGGCATTGGATGTCGTAGGCAAAGCTGAAATAGGATTTTCCAAGCTTGATTCGGATATTCAACAAAATATGATTGGATATATCTCCGGCTTCAACCACTACGTACAAGAAAATTTCGAAAACCTCCCACAAGCCTGTGCAGGAGGAAATTGGATTAGAGAATTTACCCACATCGATCTACTTGCATACTATTTGTCACTTGGAATGATTGCATCTGGTGGAAATTTCGCGGAATCCATCGGACAAGCAACCCCTCCCAACCAACAAAACCGTCCTCTTCCTCCTCATCCCGATCTTCTCAACCCTCCTGAGATGGGAAGCAATGGATGGGCCATCGGATCAGAAAAAAGCGAAACAGGCGGAGGACTGGTATTATCCAATACCCATTTTCCGTACTGGGGTGAAAGACGATGGCACGAAAGTCACTTAACCATTCCGGGCTCACTTGATGTCTATGGCTCTTCTCTTGTTGGAATATCAGCCATCAATATTGGATTCAATCGTTCTGTCGCATGGACACATACCGTATCTACAGCACCAAGATTTGTGGTATACACTCTTGAATTGGATGAAGATGACCCCACTCAATACATGTACGATGGAGAATACAGGCAGATGGAGGAATATCCCATCACCATCTCTGTCCTTCAAGAAGATGGAACATTGGAAGAATATACAAAGTCGACCTACAAAAGTATGTACGGATGGGTATTCAATGCACCAACTTTTGGATGGCCCGATGCCGTCGCTTTTTCATTTCGCGATACCAATGAAAACAATCTGAATATGCTCGCCACTTGGTTTGATATGAACCGAGCGAACAATCTGGAAGAATTTAAAAAAGCACAAGAAACAAATATGGGTATCCCTTGGGTATATACCATGGCCGCAGACAACCAAGGAAACACATGGTTTGTCGATTCCTCTGCTGTACCAAATTTCACCTCGGAAGCTGAACAAAAATTTTTCGAAGAAGAGCTCGAACAAAACCCATTCAGCAGTATCTTCTGGAAATATAATGTAATTGCAGTCTCTGGAAAGGACAGCACCTATCATTGGGAAGAGGAAGAAGGAGCTCGGATTCCCGGACTCGTTCCATTTTCACAAGCTCCACAACTAAGTAATCGCTCATATGTATTCAACGCCAATGATAGCCACTGGTTGAGCAATGCTCAAACACCATTGGAAGGATACTCATTCGTTTATGGAACTGAAAGAACGGGACGAAGCCCAAGAACGAGAATGAACGCTCGATTCCTCGAAGAAGAGTCAAACTGGAACAAGCATAAAATTCAAGAAGCTGCTCTTTCCGGTCGTGCAATTCTAGAAGAAGAATTACGAGAAGAATTCGTCGCACATTGCAGTCAACATATCGGCATGGTGGAAGTAGAATACAAAGACGAAACATATGAGGTCGATATTACAGCAGCTTGCGACGCACTATCTCAATGGGATGGTACATTCACAATTTCAGCACGGGGAGCGCAAGTATGGAGAGAAACATTGGGCGCTGAGATCTTTGATCAAGAAGATCTCTGGGAAGGAGGAGATTTATTCTCCACACCATTTGATGCCAATGCCCCTATTAATACCCCCTCCGGTCTCGCAATTCCTCAAGACGATGAACGCGACTATCTTCTTGAAAGTATGGCACTCGCCACTGTACGTTTACAAGAAGCCAATATCCCCCTTGATGCACCCTTATCTAATATCCAATACCAAAAAAAGAATGGAGAAAAGATTCCCATTATGGGATCTGCAGAGTGGGAAGGAACACTCGCCATCGCCGTACACTCAGGCGGAAATGTCACCCTTATTCCAAAAGAAGATCGAGCCAACCAAATCAATGGAACCACCGATCTTACCCTCGATGGGTATCAAGTCAACTATGGAAATTCCTGGGTCGCCGCTATCAGTATGGATGGAGACACACCCACATGTGAAGCCATCATGAGCTACGGACAATCTACCGATCCGGAGAGCCCTCATTTTATCGACCAGTCTATGCTCTATAAAGACAGTCTCTTTCGATCTTGTCTCTTTGAAGAAGCAGATATTTCATCCAACGAAGATCTTGTAGAAGTATCTCTACACAAGGATGTATTTACAACAAAAGAAATTTCGATTCCGTAAACTTGCCAGAATCATCAAGGTGTATACACTACACCCTTGTCACACAATCACATCATGCTATAAACATGCAATCATGTACAAAAATCTAGGAGTATTTCATGTCGGAAGAAAACAAAGTTGAAGACGTTATCATTTGTGGAACGGGTCCTGCAGGCTATACTGCGGCACTATACACAGCACGAGCCAATCTAAATCCTCTGGTATTTGATGGCATACAACCTGGTGGACAGCTAACCATTACCACTGATGTAGAAAACTATCCTGGATTTGAAGAAGGGATTATGGGTCCAGAGCTAATGGAGGTTATGCGAAAGCAGGTTGAGCGATTTGGAACACGATTTGTTATGGACAGCATCATCGAAGCAAAACTCGATGTTCATCCATTTGAGCTAAAAGATTCCTTTGGACGTTCATACAAAACCAAAACACTCATCATCGCTACAGGTGCTTCTGCTCGCTATCTCGGTCTTGAAAACGAAACTCGTCTACAAGGATATGGTGTCAGCGCATGTGCAACGTGTGATGGGTTCTTCTACCGAGGATTAGAAGTCGCTGTTGTCGGCGGTGGAGATTCTGCTTGCGAAGAAGCAAACTTCCTCACAAAGTTTGCCACGACAGTTCATCTTCTCGTTCGTCGTGACGAAATGCGTGCATCCAAAATCATGCAAGATCGTGTCATCAATAACCCCAAAATTAAAATCCACTGGAATACCGAAGTTTTGGATGTTTTGGGAGAAAAAGAGGTAACGGGTATCAAAATAATCAATAATAAAACACAAGAAAGCAAAGATCTGACTCTTCAAGGATTCTTTCTCGCCATTGGTCATACACCCAATTCCGCTCCTTTTGTTTCATGGTTGGACCACGATGACAATGGCTATCTCATCACCCAACCCGACAGCACCCTTACCAATATCCCTGGTGTTTTTGCTTGTGGAGATGTCCAAGACCATACCTATCGACAAGCGGTTACAGCCGCTGGTTCTGGATGTAAGGCAGCTCTCGACGCAGAACGCTTCCTGGAGCATTAACATATGACGTACGAAGCAGAATCAAATTTGTTTTGTACGTATCACACTTACTCAAGAAGTCTCTTTTGAATTATTTCTTGTGCAATCGTTTGTGCAGTAATTTTAGAGCCAGGCTCCAAAAAGTGCGTTGCATCTCCCCAATACATTGAGTCTGAAGGTACTTCTGATCGAACATCCACATATGAGATGTTTTTTTGCTGTGCCACTCGATTTAGGATTTGGTTGTATGTTCGGTATACCTGAATCGTGGACTCCGGATTCACCTGTAATAACATCGTAGCTTCTCCAACCTGTAAACGCGCTTTTTCTCCAGTTGCATTCTCTTCGGCTCGCAGTGCATGACTGACAGCAATGGGGGTTGCACCTACTTTTCTTGTTATATCAACAGCATAAGAAAGCTCTCTTTCCAAGGTTCTTTGTGATTGCACATGTAAAGATCCTGCTGGAAAAGACAACTGCATGTGCTGTCCCGTTTGAAGCCAGCGTCCAACAACACGAAATAGAGCGATATCATACATCAATACCTTCCCTATGGAAAAGCCATCCTCCATCTGTTTCTGGCTGTGTCTTTCTCCGGGCCTCTGTATCTGGCGATTCGTAAACATCTTTTGCTCACTAAATATTTTTTGGAGGTCATTGGGACCGTGATACAAAATCACAACATCGGGCTGAACTGCTTGAGCATGGGCTTCAACATCATCCATACTTCCTCGTATAATCTCACCAGGAATACCAGCATTGATTGATTCGACAACTCTATTGGGATACTTTTCTTGAAGGATGGAAGCCAATTGCGCGCACCATGTTTTTTCGTCGCTGGGCGCATAAATATCAAAAGTGGTAGACCCTCCAATACACCAGATGCGAAATCCGTTGCTCGGTTTTGGCTGTTGGAGTTCAGCTCCTCGAAATCCCATGGAATTAATCGAAACCGAATACTTTATACCATTTAGTCTCGCTCCTTTTTTTAAGCGCGGACGATCTCCTGAACGACTTTCATACAAACCAACAGGCTGACCTTGAGACCAATATGTCCCATAGTCCAAATACTCAATTCCAAATGCCAAAAGATTCAGAAATACAAAAAATACAACACACAAGATCAATGCAAAAATCGTTTTTTTTAATCGGTTCATTTTATCGCACCAACATTATCCTTTGATTTAGCTTTGGAGTTGTATATAACCCTTGACTTCCGTCAGGCCAATGAACCTCGATCCTATCAATATCGGAGTCTTCTCCGAATCCAAAATGTGCTCGTGGAGGACCAGAAGAAGCGAAAGAGTCTCCACAAACAATCCACTGCGTCCAGGTTCTTCCATCGACATGGAATACGTCTATTCGAGAACCAATTCCAAATCGATTCATTCCTTCATCACGCAGCTCTATCTCAAGCCAATTGCCCAGATTTTGTGTTCCCCAGAATACTTCTGCCGGACCAAGCATGGAACTGCGAACCAAATCCAAGACACCGTCACGATTCAGATCGGAAAAGACTCCTCCTCGCGTAACGTTATCATCGTTTAATCCCCAACGTCCTCCTTTATCTATAAATGAATCTCCTGTATTTAGGAAAAATGCATCGGGCTGCACAGGTGCATCATCAAGGATTTCATCATCTTCACTAATCTCTTCAAAACCGGGTAGTGGACCATAGCCCAGCCACGCATCAAGATCCCCATCATTTTCAAAATCCACCAGTGCGGTCCCCCACGAAAACCGCTGTAGGTCTCTCATTTTTTCTAGCCCCAAGGAAGCTCCTGCATTGTACCATTCTCTTTTTCCTGTAGACATAAAGAGTTTCGGCTGCATCCAATTTGACAACCAAAGGTCGGGTAGCTGATCTCCATTCACGTCACCAATTGAGACTCCCATACCATACATATCAACCTCAATACCTGATGCACCTGTATCATAGGGAGCATATCCTTCATTTTTGGGGATCAATAGACGATTTCCAATCACAAGGGGACCAAAATCATTGACCAAGTACAGATCTGGTCTTTCTCCATCCCCATACGACAACCATGCTGCCGCCAGCGTATACGGTTCAGGTTCATAATACTCCATAACCACAGGAGTGAATGTCCCATCACCTTGATTGTCGTACACAATATTCCTGGAAGCTTCTGGAAACTCATAGTCTGGATTTGACTGACTTCCTTCAAAAAGATGATCGAGATGTCCGCCAACAAACAGATCCAAATCTCCATCTAAATCAAAGTCTCCCCATACTGCAGGGGCTGTATCGGCCGCTTCAAGAATAATTCCAGATTCTTGAGATACATCGACAAATCCATCCCCTTCATTTCGATACAGTCGATCAGGAGCAAAATTAGTGGTAACAAACAGATCGAAGTCACCGTCTCCATCATAATCCGCCGCCGCACCACCAACCGACAAAATCTCGTCTTGTGGAAGCCATGATGAGTCTTTTTCAAATCCGTCTTCTCCTCCCCAATACAACTCGTCTTGTACTTGCGTGGGTAAAAAGACATCATCCCATCCATCTGCGTTGAAATCGGCGACAACGATCCCACCACCAACAAAGTTGTAGATTGTGTTTTCTTCTATGGGAGCATACCCTTGAGGATTCTGCCCAGACAAAACCTCTTCTCCCCGTTCGAATCGTGAACAATTATCTCCACAATCTCCACCAATCACAACTTCAACTTGTGATTCTACACAAGAGAACAGCATAAAAATCATGACAGCACATGTCCTAATATTTGTAAGACGCCTCGGGAATACCGACGAAGGTCTTGCGAACTGCGAATCACACGACTTAATTCCCAAATTTTGGAGGGACGCACATAAAATTGCGCATAACTCCGAAGAAGCCAACGCTCCAAACTCTTTTGAGAAAAACCATGTGGGATATATGCCTGACCATTAACAGAAGCATCCGTTACATTCCAATCTCGTAAGACGCGACCATGATGAGACCATTCTTCATGATCAAAAAATGAACGAGCAAGATGAAACTGTGCGTACGTTGGATTCAAAGAGCAGGCAAAAGAAATCGTACGACGAAGAGAGTCAGGTGTTTCTTTTGGCAGACCAATGATGAACGAAGCAATCGTTTGAATATTATATTTAGAACATAATTCAAAAGCGTGTTCAATCGATTTGCGGGATAGTTCTTTATTGGTTC
>NYTD01000186.1 GCA_002683315.1 Deltaproteobacteria bacterium
CGCCTCCAAACCTATTTGAACTCGTCGATCGATTCTATTCGGAAATGGACGTGGTACTGGTCGAGAGCTGGCGAGAGGAGTCTATTCCAACGCTGTTGATTGCAAATCCCCCACCCAACTGGATTGTACCTGAGGGCGTGGTTGCTCGGACGATGGATGTTGTATCTGAGACGTTTGAAGCAATGCCCGTTTGGGGAATGGATGATGTGGTGGATTGGGTGTTGAATCGTGATCGGTAAGTACGCTTGTGACTGTTTAACCAAAGACTATCACCAACAGTATTTACACAAGCACTCGAAGAGGTCGAAGACTATCCAAATGGGTACTCTCCATCCCTTAGGTTGTTGTGAATTACCTTCGGTCTCTTCGTGGGGCGTGGAACTGAGGTGGTGTACAAATTGTCGGCGATTTTCGAGTATATATAGAGTATAGGCTGTTTTACTCATGCACCAAACCCTCGAAGTCAATCCAAATTGTCAACACTTAAGTGACATCTAACGGACTATAAGTGTTCTATTGATTTACTATTCTCGAGTTATACATCGTATTGGATTTTTGTTTTGATTGGTGTAGCATTATCCCTCTATTGTAACAATCTCAGGGTGTTTATTTCTATATTCATATACATATTTGTAAACTTGCTCCTCTACTTTATTTTTTCCTTTGTTCCTTTTTTTCCTAGCTGTAGCACCACTGTATGGTGTTAGGTATTTTATTTCTACTACAGCAAAATGCCCTGTACCATCGGTAAAGAGCAAATCACCCTTTCCATATTGAGATTTTCCATCTATGACAAACCATTCATCATCAACGACATAGGTATAATCTGGGAGCAGTTCTGAACTGTTGGATATAAGATATATCTTCAGATCTCTTTCTGAACGGATATTATCAAACAAAATATGATCTTTGTACATTTTTCGAATGTGGTTGTCTCTTTGTATTATTTCATCTAAATTCAATGTCGCTTCCTTCTATGTTGTATTTTGTTGTCGGTATCTTTTTAAGATTCATACAAATATTTCCATGTTCGATATTATAGATATAAATTGCAAGGCACAAATCAACAAATCTATGATGAAGAATCCGAGTCTTAGATTTCATAAGTAATTAAGTTCTGTATTGAGCAATGACACCACTTTATCCTTTGTTATGAATTACAGTTATGTTGTCGTTATAATAGATCTGTTGCACAAATAGAGACTACGACCAAGAACTCAAGAGTTGCCTGCAGATTATGCAATCATTATTTTAAAAGATGTATAGAGTACGATGTAGAAGGGTAAATGACCAAATTAACTAGAAAAAGAAACGCTTTATATGAGGTCTGGACTCGGTTTCCAAAAGCTATTGAAGATGCATCTTCAGAAGGACAATCATGGACTACCAGTTCACCCGAGTTTAAGGAATTACGCAGACTACTCAACAAAAGTTTCAAACCTATTGCAGATAAGTATACATTTGGTCTCAAAAGCCTTGGCGGAGTAGGTCGTGTAGCCCATTATGCTCAAGTAGGATTTCTGAGCCATAAGTTTACATCTAAGGTAACAGTAAATCGTGGGGTGTATCCCATGTATGAAATTTGGCACAGCGAAAACACACACCATCAGAATATCAAGTTGTTTCTTGGTCGTTCAATTGCCAAAAAAAGTTCTTTTCCTGATGATTTGCTACAACAAATTCTTGTTGAACTTGAAACACAATGCCCAGGATTCAACTCACAAACAAGAACCTATGTCGAATATCCTGGCAACAACTTACCGTCAGAAGACAAAATACAAAGTGACCTCGAAACATTCCTTAACGCTGTGAATAAAACATTTGATAGTTTTAAAGAACAGATCGAAGAGTTT
Organism: Deltaproteobacteria bacterium; assembly: GCA_002683315.1. Classification (GTDB taxonomy): domain Bacteria; phylum Myxococcota_A; class UBA796; order UBA796; family UBA796. Next base: position 1,854 of record NYTD01000186.1, read on the forward strand.
TTAAAGGGCAAGGCAAAGAAACAAAAATACATAGATGATCCTATTGTAGAACAAAGACTAAAGAATCTCTCACACTTCAAAAACCTCATCCTCGAAGGTGTACCGGGTACTGGAAAGACTTATGCCATAAAGGGTATTGCTGAATATTGGGAACAAAACAGGGAACTCGTTGGTAAAGGCAATGGAAAATTCGCAATCACTTTTCATCCATCCACCAGTTATGAAGATTTTGTGGAAGGTCTGCGTCCCAAAACGGGAAGACAGACAAAGTCGTTAGAGGGAGATAATGAATGGTTCTTTCATCCACCAGCGCAACCTGACAAAGGTAATTGGGCTATCAAGGATGGGTTCTTTCTTAAAGCTTGCCAAAATGCGTTCAACAATCCAAACCAAGACTTCATCATACTTATTGATGAAATAAACAGGGCCAATGTGCCTAAAGTTCTAGGTGATTTACTTACCACAATTGAGCGAAGTAAACGAGCAAAATGGGTAGAGCAACCAGAAGGAGACACCGTAGAGGAAAGTGACGTCGTATTAACGTTGCCAAATAAAAATGGCTATTGGAACTTAGAGTCTTGTCAGATCGTATCATTGCCCTACTCTGAACGAAAATTCTTTGTTCCATCAAACATCTACATCGTTGCCACAATGAACACTACCGATCGATCTGTAGCTCCATTGGATGCTGCATTGCGGCGTCGATTTGCCTTTGAAAGAGTGGAACCTATGGATAAATCAACCATCCTAAAAAAGTTTGGGGAGCACGCTTCTACAAATCCCTATTTAAAATTGTCACTTGAACAGTGGGCAGAACTCAATAAGGTATTGAGAACGGAAATCGGTCCTGACGGAAAACTGGGACACAGTTATTGGATGGTACTGAAAGACGAACTCAAGGGTGACTTAGACAAAGATAAATTAGAAAAGGATAGTGAGTTGTGTAAACGAGTTTGGAAACAAGAAGTACTGCCACAACTGATTGATGTTGTAATATCAGCCAATCTACAATCTACATTGTTCTCGAAAGAAGAAGATATCAACCATACTAGTCCTATTGCCACCGTCATTGAGAGTGTTGGATTTTCGATTGTTCGTACAGGATCAGGATTGAGCGAGTCTTTGGTGATACAGGAAAAGTCAAAGAGCAATTATACAAATGTACATGAACATTCTCAAGAATTTTTCCGTGTGAAAGTATCTGATGTAGAACTACAAAATCTGAACGTAGTAAAAACCAATCTTTTGAATGATATATCAAAAAATATTTCAGGATTTACATTTACATCCAACCCAGCAACTAACGGTGGTATCCTACTTAAATTTCCTGAAGCTCGAGAGATTCCAAACTCTAAATCCAGACATTTTATGGCAATCACAAGGAATGCAGAAGTATATTTTTGGCATAAAGACCCAGACCGTCCAAAGTTTTCTCAGTACCTTTCAAGTAAGATAGAGCAATGGAAAACAAAGAAGCCACTACACTTTAGGATTGTTGAACATCCCGGACATAAAGATGAGTATTATCACATTCCATTAAGTTCTCTCATCACAGAGCAATCCAGATTACAACTAATTGAGATGTTGAAAGAAATACTTGTGTACGCCAACTAATTTACACGACCCATGTTAGCCTTATCATCTACATACTACCAAACCCCATCCCACAAAGTCGGTATTGCTTACGCAACGGATCAGGGGCTTAGTCTAACACTCATTGTACTTCCAAAAGCATGGAAACCTCAGCAAAACAAATTTGGGAAGATTGACACCATTACACACATTTGGTCTAAGGACCATCAGGTACTCTGTGTCTATGAAAATCAGTATGTTGAGTTACAAATCTCATGTCCCAAATCCGAGGATAACAACAAGGCATTTCTAGATGCTCGAAACAAACTCCTCAATAAATTGTTCAACATCATCGAAAGTCAACAAGCAGATGAGGATGATGACAATGACACAGACAAAAATAGTGACAACAAACCACTTCTCTCAGAGATTGCAAAATCGGTTTTCGATAAGAAACGGAGAAAGATCGAAACGTCTCCTCCCAGTGCATTTTTTGCCTCAGAAGATGCCATTGTGGAAACACCACCTCCAAATCAAGAAGAAGGTGTTTCCAATATCTTAAAACTACTCTCTTTACTACGATATGCTAAGTTTCAAACGCCTGAAGGTGTTCTCGATAAACCTGACCAAGACGATATGCTCACACCACTTCTTCATTATCGTTTCATGCAAGAGATGCTGCAAAACCATCGTAATATCCGCAGGAACTACGTACCTAGAACGGACATTATTGGAACGGTCAAGGGACAGGTCGACCCATTTTCAGCTGCAAGAATTGAAGAAAGTGGCGAAACCTTAGTCCGATGTCACTATGATGAGTTTGAAGAAGGAACCATATTAATGAAGGTACTGGTTACTGCTCTCGATGTCCTTTCTGCCGGCAACTGGCTCACCAAACACCATAACCATGCAGATGCTAATGACACTGATCTCAATCTAGCAAATGGGCAAAGTAAAGCCATTCAACTGAGGCGTTTTTTACACTCAATACCATCATTCACACGTAGAGTCGCAATGCAGAAGGCACACAGAATACGTACCAATAGAATGACTGCAATGTTTAATCAAGCACTAGAATATGCCAAATTGATCTTGGAAAACAAATCATTGCTGTTTATGGATGAAGAAACAAATGAAGACCTCGCATGGTGTTGGGAAGTCGACATGTCTGATGTATGGGAAGAGATACTATACAAAGGGCTTTCAAATCTTGAACAACAAAAATATCTACATGCCATGTACTATGACAAAACAGACAAGAATACTATATTAACCAATGAGAAATCCCATCTTTATCCACCCGGTTCAATTACAGGAGCATTTGGTGTCAAGAGTAAATCACGCCCAGATCTATTGACCCAAATATCTGGAGACAAGCCTATAAATTGGATCTTGGATGCAAAGTACTCGTATTTCAAAGACCTCCCATCATCACCTAGCGGAACTTATCGAGACCAAATGTTTAGATACTTATATCTGATGTCGGAGGACATGGGGACAGGTTCGGGAAAATCGTGGGCAAAATGTAGAGCATCTAAACCATGGGCACATCAAATGGCATTGATATACACAACTGAGCCTCTTTCTGAAAATGATGTTGCACTGGAAAAGCCAACACACAACTCATTAGAATCGCAAGGGATATGGCCTTGGATGAGTCAGGACCCACCGTGTAAACCTCCTCATTTATATCAGGTCGCATTACCTTTTCCAAACAACACTACGAATATCTCATCTCTTAAACAGTGGAATCTGTATATGGAGCAGTTAACAACGCTACTCGGACGATTTTTGAAAGTACAATAACAGACAATCAGTATTGTTTATACAAACACTCCACTAAACAAAACATTACGGCATGATTTAAAAACTCATCATAAAAGACTAACTGTATCATTAAAATTTCCGTCCCCTCTCACTTGAACGATAGTCATCTCTGCCACCGTTTTCCCGCTTTCCAGAACGCCTACCCTAAGTACTGGGTACAACACCTCAATTACAGACAACTTTACACTAAAATTTCACCAAAGATGACCGTTCTTGATGCCATTCGACTCGGCTATTACCCGAAGACCATTCCAATCTCAACTGCGGCCGTCGGATCTTCATTTTCAAGCATTAAGCGTCACCGTGAACGAGCTTCGAAATGGCTAAAACATCCACTAGCAACAAGCCGAATCGGGGATGGGATTGAAGATGATTTGTGGTTGATACATACACAGATAACTGTCGGTGATGAATCTCGATTCTCGCACAAAGAATTAGCGGCTTTGCGTTCAATACTGCATCATTTGTAGAAAAACCTACCAATCAGAAGCATCTATGGCAAACCTGTGTTGTCCGTGTTCAACTGGAATTGGCGAACGCAACACAATCGATCTCAGTGGAATAGATGGAGTGTGTTGGACCGGTATTTGTTTGGTCGGAGATGTGATGTGCGGTTGCGGAACTACTTTGATTGAATGAATACTTTGGGCATTCATATCCTCAGTTTTGGCATCATCTCACATGCAAAGAAGTATATATTACAGGCAAATAGTGCCAATTTGGATACCGGTTCTGTAAAAGAATCACTGTTTTCTTTATATATGGGGTCGCTTATGTACAAGAAACTGGATTTTCTTATCATAAGACCTGTGCAATTAATCGGTTAATCGTTTCCAACGAGTCAAGAATCGTTGTTCTCTTGTCCGTTCATCACCACCTCTTGGTAAATTCCCTACACACAGGGTTTCAAACCAAGATTGTGACTGAATATCTCCAAGATGAGAACGAATCCATTCACGAAGTTCTTGATCTTGTTCCTGAAAAGAAGTCACAAGTACCGAGCATCCATCAATCAAAGCCACAATATCTTCTAAATCTTGGCTTTCAAAGGGTTTTGCTTGTCCTCTACTCAAAAATGCCTCAATCTTGGTTGCCAAATAGAGAACTGGTTGGGCAATCAGAAGGTGATTCTCCTGAATATGGTGGGATAATGGATTCTCCACAACTTTTGCGTACCATTGATTGGAAAAGCCCATGACCTCTGATGATGGAAAGAGAAAATCAACCATTTTTCCTTTTGGAGAGATATAGCGACACATTGGACCATCGATGTCTGGTGATCATTGCATCGTGCGCAACTTATTCTCAAAGTCCATCCGCTGCAGTGGGCTGGTAATTTGAAACAAGATCAGATCGATATCTTTGGTGGTTCTCAATTGAGAGCGAGCAAAATCGTCCAAATAACAATGTAGAGCTGCACCTCCTATAAATATTGGAGGACTTTCCAACCAGTGTAATTCCTCCTTGAGCTCAAGCATTTCTTGAAGCATATTCATTCTCCATGATTTGTACCGCCAACACAATCTCTCGAACGCGCCCCAAACGAAACACTTCCACCAAATCAAGCCAAGGTTTCAACGCAGGCTCCGTGTGAGCAAGATGGACAAATCCAGCATCCAATGGTTGCACACCAATCCCCATTGTGCTCGATGATTCATCTGGCCAAACGAAGGGTATCTGTGGTTGGGCAATCCCAGGAATCTGTACTGTCGTCATGCCTCTACAAAGTGTCTGCATCTCTGCTGGAAAGACATGAGGCAAACCATACCGAAGGAAATTGATGGTTGCATGATGATCGACTCGGTTGCTTGATTTGTTCCACAGTTTGCTGGCATTCAGTCTCAATAATGAACGATGCAAGGCGGATGCTGACCAATGTAAGCGAGTGGAGAGTTTAGCCTGATGTAGTGGTTCGTTTGGTGATTCTTTGAACAGTACCATCAATGGTAAAATATCTTGAGGTAGTAGCATAGTTGTTCCATATTCTAGATTCTGGAATTTAGAATATAGCATAGGTTGTGGTGGAAATCAACTATGTATCCCCCGGCAAAGGCACCATGACGGCTGTCTTTGAAATCGACCACCAAACCATCGAGCAATTCCGTGAACAGACAGAGGATGACAAGAAGCACCTCCCCATCTTTCACACCTCCGTGATCGATGAAGACGGACAGGTTGTGGCAATGCTGAAGAAGATGCTCTATGTGCGGAAGAAGCGAGAGAAATTTTATTTTTTAGATCTTTGTTGAATATAAGGATCTGTACAACCCGAAAGTAAACCTTGTTGGAGGCGTTAAGTGTTAGCGTTTTTCGCAAATGCGACCAAATACCCCACCACCATTTTCCCACTTTAGAAAATCTTTTCCCACTTCGTACGAAAACCAAGGTTCAACCTGCATCAAAATTGTGTCACCAACAGTATTTACACAAGAATCCTAACGGGTAGTTTCCACCCTTCAGGTTGCTGTGGCTTGCGAGGAACTGGGGGGGAGTACAAATTGTCGGCGATCAACCCACATGAAAGACGCAAATAGATTATACCATACAGCA
>NYTD01000187.1 GCA_002683315.1 Deltaproteobacteria bacterium
ATCGCATGGATGTCGTCTCGGTCCTCGATGACTCCCTCTGTATATAAAAAACCTCGGCAGAGGTTAAGGTCTTCTCCTGGTGTTCTCATCAATACAGCAGTGGGCTCTCCTTCGACTCGAAGTTCAAGAGGTTCTTCAATAGCAACCATATCGGTTTGGGTATGTGTGTCTCCATTTGAGAATCGCCGTATGATAGGGATAGAACGGATGTTGGACGACATGATTATCCTGTGATTTTTTTGAGAGGACTGTGTTGTGATTGTATTTGAACCTCTCGTTCTACCATTCGATTTTCCTGTATCATCGCTTGTTCGACCGCGTGGTGAAGTCCGGGATGAACAAGCTGATGAACAGAGTATGTGAATGCAGGCAGCAAACCACGCTTTAGCTTGTGCTGTCCTTGGGCACCCGCTTCAAATCGTTTCCATCCATTTTGTATACACAATTCAATGGGCTGGTGATAGCAAAGTTCAAAATGAAGAAACTTCGCAAACTCAGAACACCCCCAGTATCGTCCATATAGATGTTCTCCTTTTTGAAAGCACAGAGAAGCAGCAATGATCTCTTCATTCTTTTCGGCCAAAAAAACCAATGTTTGACTGGCCAGTGTTGTTGTAAGTTGATGGAAGAAATCTCTTGTAAGATATGGAGTAGCCCATTTTTTATCGATCGTGCTGCAGTAAAAACTCCATATTTTTTCGATATGGTTCTGTGTTAAAGCATCACCTCGAACATGGTACAATCGGTCTACACCTTCTTGTGCTTTTTTTCTCTCTACCAGCACTTTTTTACGGGATTTTGCTCGAAACAGTGAAAGCCATTTCTCAAAGCTGTCTACGCCGGGATTGTTCCAATGAAACTGATAGGTAAGCCTGGGAATGGTTCTGGGAGATTCTTTGGCGATATGATACTCATCTTCTGGTAAAAAAAGAACATGTGCTGAGGATGCTCCAAATTGTCCACATAATTGGTTCATCGCTTGCCACAGCATCTTTTTACCTTCTCTTGTATGTGAGAATAATCGTCCTCCTGTTGCGGGCGTGAACGGTATGGCATTCAGGAGCTTTGGATAATATTGCAATCCGGCCTTCTCGGCCCCTTGAGCCCATCCCCAGTCAAAGATATATTCACCATAGCTGTGCATTTTTAGATAAACAGGAGCTACCCCAATGACCTCTTTGTTCTCGGATAATTCGATGTGACAAGGGATCCAACCGGTGGATTCGGAAACACTTTTTGAAGATTCAAGTGCATAAAGAAATGCATGACTTCCAAAAGGATCATTGGGAGAGACAAATGAATCCCATATCTTTGCATCGATTTTGTCTATACCATCTACAATCCGAATTTCCATAACGACTCCCCATTACGTAAGAACTCATACATTGATATCACAATCTATCGAAAGAAAAACTTATTCGTTATCATCTGATAGAGGAGAGGGAGGAATATCGTTAGAATCTTCATCGATATTTTGGGATTGTATGATGTCACTATTTGTAACGGGAGGAGGATCAAGAATCTCGATGTCTTCACCGTCGTCGTTTTCCACAGATGAAGAGTCTTCTTCAGATGAGTCTTCTACCGTTTGCGGGTCTTCTTGTTGAAGACTATTTGCAAAATCCAAGATTTGATTTCCAATACTCTTTAGTAGATCTGCGGTCTCTTTATCGCGAAGAGATTTTTTAAACTCTTGTTTGGCCTCTTGAAAAATAGATTGAAATTCAGCTTTGGACTCTTGTACGATACCATTAATGTCTGAAAAAAATCCTTCACTGGATTCTTTGTTTTTCTCTTCAAAATCCACATCGATTACATTTTCAGACTCTTCAGATTCAACATCTTCTTCACTTGATTCGGTGGCTTGCAAAGCCTGAGTGAAGATGTCTTTCCCCGCTTGAAATAACGAAGAGAATGCTTTTCCAAGTTCTGCAATGGTTTCTTCCACGGTTTGATTTTGAAAATCTTCGATTTCCTCTTCAGATGCGAGATATGCTGTGATGGAATCTTCTGAAACCATCATTTTATCTCCGGAGCTACTTTCAATCTCTAGCGCACCTGCTTCCAAAGGGATTCCCTCAGGAACTAAGAAATGACGTTCGCCATTGACTTCTTGCCATAATTTTTTGGACATTGTTTATTTCTCTTTGTCTTCCAGAGCCTTTCTGAAACCTTCGAGGATCTGGTTGTTGTTTTGTTCGTCGTTCGCATCTTGTACTGCTTTGAACATTTCTGTTTTCGATAGTTTTTTCTCTGCCTTTTTTGCATTTAGCTTTTCTTGCAAAGCCTGTACAAATAGTTTTTCCATTCTTTCTGGATCTGATTCATCTGGATTGGTTGAAGCCTCCGGAAGAGAAGTCATTTCTTCTTCTACAACTTGTATCTTGATGATGTTTAATAGATCTCCGAGCGATTGCATGAACAACAGAGAACTGGCATCGAGATCAATCTGATTGCCATCTTCGAAGAAGCTAAGGGCATCCTCTTGAATGGTTGGTGTTAGACCCGCAAGAACGCCGTACGCATAGAATGCATCGTCACTGCCCACTTCATCTACTTGTGTATACATCCTTCCCAAGAATCCATCATCAATGCGAGTGGCAATCACACCTTCAAGAGAGCTGGTAATTGAACCATTACGGTATGTGAAATGGATATTGTGTGCGCCAGCAGAGCTTGTAAACGAATAGCTCTTTGTCTGCTCTTCTTCTAGATTAAATGCACTGAAGAGCTCAGAACCAGATGGGTTCTTTTGATAGCTCATGGCACGACCCACCTCAAGATAGTGATGCGCAGCGCTACGGAACGCACCATTCAAAATGAGCTGTGCAACTTCAGGGTAGGTCTCAAGATAGAATATCTCATCAAATTCAAAAGGTGAACCGCTGAATTTTTTGCTGCGTTTTTCTTGTGTACCGTACTGTTCGAAGTGCTCTGATGCAGACGATATTATGCCTTTGTCGATTGCCTGTGCCACATCGGCGTAGCTGGCCAGATAGAAGTCTTCAAAAGACTGTTTGGATGCTTTTTGGGCAGCGATCTTTGTTGCTTCCATGTCTGTTCTGTCAGGTTCTTCTGGTACAGGAAGAGGATTGAGTACCAGAGTCTCTTCTTCTTTTTGCTGCTTCTTGGAGAGCTTTTTCATACTCTTTCGTATTTTGGCAGCCTCCTTTTTTAGATTTTTGAGATCTTTCTTTATCTGTTTTGCTTGCTTGGCATCTGAAACATCATCAGAGCCAACGTTATCATCTATGGTATTGTTATTTCCTTGGTTGTTATCTCCAGAATTATTGTCTCCGAGATTGTTATTTCCGGAGTTGTAGTCTCCTATATTTTGATCGCCAGAGTTGTAGCTTCCTTGATTTTCATGACCCGTGTTTTCATCACCGGAGTTTAGATTGCCTTCATTTAGGTTTCCAGAGTTTTCATCTCCCGTGTTTTCATCACCCGTGTTTTGATTACCCTCATTTTCCATTCCGATATTTTCATCACCAGAATTCAGGTTGCCTTCATTTTGGTTTCCAGAGTTTTCATCACCTGTATTTTCATCCCCAGTGTTTCGGTCTCCTTGATTTTGATTTCCTTCATTTTCCATTCCGACATTTTCATTACCTGAATTTAAATTGCCTTCATTTTGGTTTCCAGAGTTTTCATCACCTGTATTTTCATTTCCAGAGTTGTACATCCCGACATTTTGATTGCCGCTGTTTTGATCTCCTTCATTATCCGAGCCAGTATTATCATATCCGAAGTTATTGTCTCCTTCGTTTCGGTCTCCTTGATTGTTACCACCGGAATTATTATCACCACGATTGCTGTGTCCAACGTTGGATAGTCCTTCGTTGTAGGAGCCTTGATTTGTATGGCCTTGATTTCCATCTCCTTGGTTTTGGTCTCCGATATTATCATCGCCTGTGTTTTGATCTCCTCTATTGGAGTTTCCTTGGTTGTAATTTCCTTGGTTGCTGCTGCCAAAATTGAAGAACCCAATGTTTGTATGACCTTTGTTTCCATCTCCTTGGTTTCCATCACCGATATTGTTGTCACCGATGTTGTTGTCACCAATATTATTGCTGCCTTGGTTATTGCTACCTTGGTTGTTGCTACCGATATTGTCACTTCCGTGATTGTTGTCACCAGAGTTGTTGTCTCCAACGTTATTATCACCAATGTTGCTGTCCCCAACGTTGTTATTGCCTATGTTGTTTTCACCAACATTGTTTTTACCAACATTGCTGGATGACTCTTGTGAGAATTCTCCAGTAAGCTCAACATCTTGCATTGTTTCGCGAACAAACGAACTTGCCATGGTTTCTTCATCTTTTGGAATGATGATTTCAACAATCCCAAGTTCTTGGAGGGTTTTGAGCTCTCCGGCTTGTGTAACAGCATCTCCATCATCAACCCACATACGAAGGGCATTGAGTTCACCACCTTTGATGACTCCATCGTGGTCTTTATCAAAGAGTTTTTCAAGTTTGTCGTATCCACTTGCATAGGCTACGGAACCGTCTTTTCCAAATTCGGACATAAGCTCAGAAGCATCTGTAATCCGTTCGTCTCGATTGTGGTCCCATACGAGGAATCCGTCGCCGCTGTTGCCTGCGAGCCACTGGGTACGTTCACGATCTTCTCGTTCACCATAGTAGTAGAATGGAGTATCGCCACCGGTCCATTCACCAACCCATTCTCCAACTTTGTCGAATAATTTGGCGCGCGCTCCTTTTTTGGAATCTTCACTCCAAGATCCTTCTGGACCAATGTTTTCAGTTGGACCATCGTCGTATTCAGCTGTCCCACTCGGAATCGCAGGTGCACCTTTTGCTGGACGGTATGTAGCGCTTTTCTTTTCCCACGACGCCTTATCTGGATCCATATCGAATAGTGCCATATCACCACCAACGTTGGTAATACCCATTTCATCTCCAGTATATCCACCATCACTGGTCATTTTGGCGACAAGTGTGATTCCTCCACCACTGATGGTGTATTCTGTTCCTTCACCAGTATGAGTCGCATTGACAGGATTCCAATCTCCTTGTGCATCGATTAGTTCAAGTCCAATCTTCCATCTACCAGAAGCATTGACCGAACTCTTTTGTCCCACAGGTCCATTTTGATCTCCACCACCAATATTGGCATCAGAGACAATGTAACGAGAACGTGTGTCTGGAAGACCAGTGATTGCGACTTCCCATACTCCCGGTGGAAGCTCAACGCCATTTTTGGCAACCGCACCACCTTTGATCTCTGTCTTTCCATCCATGTTGAGGTCGAAAATCATCGGGTCTCGTGGAACAGTTGTATTCTTAGATAGAGATGTACTCAGGCCATCTTGGTCTGTGAGTACGATACTGGAAGTGACCGTATTTCCGGGAACTCGGTTCTTGAAATATGTTGTGTTGGCAAAGTTTGGACCGGTACCAGAGGTGTTTACTGGAGAGGTCTTCACGTTGTTGTGTGAGAATTTTGTGGTGAATGCCCATTTTAGTAGCGCATCATCACCATCAGGATCTGTTCCTTTTGCGCTGACCGCAATGTTTCCACCAGAACCACCCAATCGATTTGGAACATTGTATTGTGTGATCTGTGGTGGGGAAGGGGGTTTTACGGCATCCAATGGATACAGTCCAGTGACAAAGGCGCCAAATGGGTCGGTTGCTTTGAGGGAGAGTTGATATACGTCTCCTGGGGATGCACTTTCAGGAATCTGTAATCCTCCAAGTGGAAGAGTGGTTCCAGTTCCTACACCAGCTTGGTCAACGTTGTTTCCTTTCCAGTTCCATTCCCAAGCAATTTCCATATTTTCTGGATCTGAACCGGTTACGGTTGCATCCAATACGTCACCGGGACGTGGTGTTCGTGATGAGTATTGAACGCCAGTGATGGATGGTGGCTTGTTTTCATTTTGCTGTGCACTTTGTGCATCTTCAGTTTCAAACCATGCTTCTACTGTTTTGCCATCTTCTCTGACCAACTTGTTATCGACGCGAGAAGCCTTGATATCCAAAATGTTGATGGCAAGGTATTCTCCAGGAATATTGAGGAGATTGTAGTTGAGCTTCATTTGCTCTTCAGCATAGGGAAGAACTTGGCCATCGTCGACCAATAGTACGTTGTCTTTTTCTTCGACCTTTTCCGCATTGATATCAGCAAGATATTGACTTGCCACTTTTTGCATATACTGAGGCAAACCTTGAGCTATCAGTGCTTTTGCGCGTACTTCATCTTTTGGATCAGAGAGGTCTACACAAAGTTCTGTTGTAAGCTCAACAGAAGAACGTGGCTCGTTCATGGATACCGTGATTGAATGCTTGAGGAGATTGACAACCTCACGCTGAGCATCACCTGGGTCTGGTAAAACTCCAGGATTGGGGAACTCACCGGTAGGCGGTTCAGGAACGTCTACACCAACATCAAGAGTCACTTCGAAATCATCGACTCTGGTTGCAACATCTTTGATGGGAAGTTTGGCCGATTTGATTTTCTTCATTGCTGGTTTATGGATGCGCTCTGCAATATCCTTATTTTTTATATCAAATGGGTTTTTCGCGTCGTCGAGTTCTTTCTTGAGTCGTTCTTCTTCTTTTTTACGCTGATCTTGCTCCTGTTTTGTGTTGCTGTGATCTTTCAAAAATCCACTCAGGTCGGTTTCAAAGTGCTTCGTCAGATCTGCTTTATATCGGCCTTCGATTTCGCGAAGGTATTTTTGTGATGGATCTGAACCTAATTTTTTCTTGAGGTCTTCGTATGCCGTTAGGATGTTGGAAGTGACCTGAAGTTTGTCATATATCGCTTTGAGATTATCCAGATCTTCTTTGAGTTCTGCAATGCTTTTGGCTTTATTTTTACGAGGAATCTTATCGGATTTAATATCTTCTTTGATTCCGATAAGAGCATTCTTGGCCTCTTCTTCATGGATGACACCAACACGGTCATCCATAATATGACGGTCTTCTTGATTTTCTGGGTGGAATGCAATGGTCGACTGCATTTTGATAGAACCATCAAAATCATTGGCGCCCTGTTGTTCTCCTGATGCACCAGGCTTGCCTCCTCCAGTGGAAGGTTCTACTTGATTGTTGTTTCCACCACCCAAGTTGTTCCCAACATTTCCATCACCGACATTATTATCACCGACATTGTTGTTTCCGATGTTGTTGTTTCCTTTGTTTCCGTTACCGCGATTGCCACTTCCTTCATTGTTATCACCAATGTTTTCGTTGCCGCGATTGTTATCTCCTTTGTTCCCATCTCCGATATTATTGTTTCCAACATTGTTGTTTCCAATGTTGTTTTCCCCAACATTTCCAGTACCAAAGTTTGAATCAATATCAGTACGCTTGGAGCCACCATCGACTTTTACATCGGTACGTTCTTCTCTTTTGAACGTACTTGCCATGGTATCTTTGTCTTTGGGGATGACGATTTCGGTAATTCCGAGTTCTTGTAGGGTTTTGAGCTCACCGGGTTCGGTTTTGGCATCTCCATCATCGACCCACATGTGTAGATCGTTGAGCTCTGCACCGCTGATGATTCCATCTTTGTCTTTATCGAATAGTGCTTCAAGTTTCTCATATCCGTTTGCATAGGCGACATTACCATTTTTGTCGTACTCGGACATCAGCTCTGTGCCGTCGGTGATCAGACCATCTTTGTTGTGGTCCCAAACGAGGAAACCGTCTCCGCTGTTGCCTGCCATCCACTGTGTACGCTCTTTGTCGGTTCTTGTTCCGTAGAAATACATAGGTGATGCACCACCGGTCCATTCACCAACCCATTCTCCAGCTTTGTTGTATAGTTTGGCGCGCGCTCCTTTTTTGGAATCTTCAGTCCACGCACCTTCTGAGCCAAGCTTCTCTTTTGGCCCATCGACATAATCTATAGTGCCTTTTGGAATAGGAGGTGCTCCTTTTCCTGGGCGATAGGTGCTGGATTTTAGCTCCCAGGTTGCTTTGTCAGGATTGAGGTCGAAAAGGGCCATTTCACCTTCAACATTGGTTACACCCAATTCATCTCCCTCATATCCACCATCGCTGGTCATTGTGGCAAGAATCTTCAAGTCTCCACCCGTGATGACAAACTTATTTTTGTTCTGTTTGCCCTTCGCGGTAATGCTATTCCAGTTTGACTGTGGATCTTGCGTTTCTAGTCCAAGTTTCCAACGATTGGACGCATTGACATCGACAGTCGTTCCTTCTCGTGCACTGTGGTCACCCGAGCCGAGGTTGACATCGGAGATAACAAAACGACTTGGCTGCTGGCTATTGGCTTTTTGGGTTTGAACATCCCACACACCGGGAGGTAGACTGACAGCATTGGTCGCAACTTCTCCACCTTTGATATTGGTCTTGTTGTCGTTGTTTAGATCGAAGATCAATGGATCTCCGTCACTTCCAGAACTCCAATCGACTTGAACGTTTCTCTTTGCAGTTGCAACATTTCCTTCTGGATCACGAACTTGTGCTTTTACAGGGAATCTTCCAGTTCTTTTCGGCCGAAAATGAGCTCTTGCGTGATCTCCTTGATTGTCTATTACCTTATTTGCGCCAGGGAACTCCCATCGAAGATCGCCAGGAGCTGTATCTTTATCTGTTGCCCACGCTTTGACAAGGAAGGTATTCCTAGGCTCTGTGCTCCAAGGTGCGGTGAATTTGGTGATGACAGGAGGTTCGGGTGGAACCACGTTGAGCGGGTATATTCCTGTTGTGGATGCTCCAAACGGATCTGCGACTTTAAGTTTGAGGGTGTATACATCCCCGGTATTGGCAGAGGCTGCGATTCCAAGATCATTGAGGGTAAACTGTGTTCCAGTGCTGGTTCCGGTTTGGTTGATATCGGTTCCGTACCATGACCAATCCCAAGTAAGCTCCATATTTTCAGGATCTGCTCCTTGAACGGTGGCATTGGTTGTTTCTCCTTTCTTCGCTTTGGTATTGCTGAATAGTACGCTGGTGATACTCGGTGGAAGGTTCTCTACTTGCTTTGCCTCATTGGCATCTTCATTTCTGAACCAAGCTTCTACTGTTTTGCCATCCTTGGTCTTTATGTGCTCATCGAGTCTCCATCCAGAAACATCAATCACCATCACACCGAGGAATTTGACTGGTAGTTTTAGCTGCTTGAAGTGTTGTATGAAAATAGTATCTGCATAGGGCTGAACATCTGCATAGTTGACCTTAAGATTACCATCAACGGTTGGCACCACTCCAGATTTGATGTCGTCAAAATAACGATTGGCGACTTCATCTGTAATCTGTCCAAGAGAGCGAGTTAGATGAAGTTTTGCTTCTTCCATGTGTCTTTCTTCTTCGACAAGCAGCGCCAATTCAAGCGACATTTCCACACCTGCTCTGTCAGAAGAGAGCTGACTCATGGCTCTATCGCGTACGACTTCTCCAGAAGGTGGGTCAATACTGATTGGTGGAATGACTTCAGGAGGGGGAGGGGGTTCTTCAGGAAGTGTCGGAATGGTTC
Organism: Deltaproteobacteria bacterium; assembly: GCA_002683315.1. Taxonomy (GTDB): domain Bacteria; phylum Myxococcota_A; class UBA796; order UBA796; family UBA796. Next base: position 9,478 of record NYTD01000187.1, read on the forward strand.
TCTTATTCTGCTTCACTTTAAGCGCAAGCAGTGTAAAGTCTTCTGCAGTGATGGGCCACGACGAGATGGTGGAATACAAGCTCCGATCGATGTTGGCTTCCACTTCTGTAGGATTGATATCGTAGTCAAGGTCAAGATTGATCTTTCGTTCCAGCTCCGCGCGACGATCATACAGATCAAAGGAGGTCTCAATACGTTCTGTTGTTGGCTGGGTAAGGAAGTCTTCGATATCTTCCCCGAAGAGTTCTCTATATTTTGCTCCAAACTCTGCAAACAGAACTTGATATTGTGAATAGGTTGGATAGTCCCCACCGTTTTCAAGACGTATTTTTTTGTACGCGTTTAGAATCTTTGATTTGAAGACTTCTTTGTATGTGTCTTCTTGGATTTCTTCTGCTTCATCTTCAAGCTGATGTGGATTACTTTGGTCTACTGGAAGTATTGCACCTGTTTCGATGTCTGCCTTGATTCGGTGTGCTTCCTCAAGATTCGCTTCACCTTGGGCTTCATCGACTTGTTCCATGATGTCATGATAATTGACCTGATCATGAATGTGATATCCAATCTTGGTTGTGATGTCGATGGAGATGTCACTTTCTTCGACAACATCCTCATGCGTATCGTCTTCGTCATCGGGCTCTTCTACTTGTGGATCATCGTCCTGGAAGAAGTCGCTCACATCGCGTGATGCTCCGCCTTCATATCGCTCTTCGACTTTCTCTTCTTTCGTAAAGGTACTCGCCATGGTGTCTTTGTCTTTTGGAATGACAATTTCAATAATTCCGAGTTCTTGTAAGGTTTTTAGCTCACCGGCTTGCGTAACGGCATCACCATCATCGACCCACATGCGTAGATCGTTGAGTTCTGAACCACTGATGATTCCATCCTTATCTTTGTCAAATAAGGTTTCAAGTTTTTCATATCCGTTTGCATATGCAACAGAACCATCCTTTGCGAATTCGGACATAAGTTCAGAGGAATCGGTAATGCGATCATCTTTGTTGTGGTCCCATACGAGGAATCCGTCTCCGCTGCTTCCAGCAAGCCACTGGGTGCGCTCACGGTCTTCTCGCTCACCGTAGTAATACATGGGTTCAAAATTAGCGGTCCATTCACCGACCCATTCTCCAACTTTGTCGAAGAGTTTTGCTCGTACTCCTTTCTTGGTGTTTTCTTTCCACGCACCATCAGCACGGATATTGACTTTGGCTCCACCATCGTACTCTGCAACACCATGGGGGATTGCAGGAGCTCCTGCAGCTGGTCTATTGGTTTTGCTCTTTTTCTCCCATGACGCTTTGTCTGGATCCATATCGAAGAGTGCCATGTCTCCACCAACGGAAGTGACCCCCATTTCATCGCCGGTGTATCCACCATCACTGGTCATCGTAGCTAGAATGACGAGACCACCACCACGGATTGTGATGACATCTTCGTTTTGTGTGTGCTCTGCATCCACGCTTGCCCAGCTATCTTCTCCTGCCGATGTTGCGATTTCAAGACCAAGCTTC
>NYTD01000188.1 GCA_002683315.1 Deltaproteobacteria bacterium
AAGATGATATAGAAGGTGGATCGATGGCTCTTTCGTATTCCAACGATGATACCAGCGGGACAGATGAAATTACGTTGGATGCCACCAATGCCTCTGCAAATCTTGAAGATGGAGAGGTAACGGTCTTATTTTCCAATGTGGATACTGCGCAAGATTATCAGTTTCGCGTTCGATTAACAGACGCTGCTGGAAATCAATCCAATGAGTTCACAGCAGTAGCACCATCTGTGGAATAGAATATTTCCTGTCGAAAAATGACCATATCCGACAAATTAGATACGACAACATCAGTGTGAAGTCTAGTTCTTGATGTCTTTCTTCGCATACTGAATTGGGAATACTTGTTGCTTAGTCTCCTTGAAATGAGGAGGTGATGAGCATGTATACTCTTGCTTGGTGCTGTTTTTTTATGATTTTGGGTGTGTTTTTTTGGCCGTTCTGGATGGCGGAAAACATACAGCTTTTGTGTGGTGGAGCTACGCTTCTTGGTTTGTTTTGGTATACAAATCATCGACTGGTTTTGTATACTCTTTGCTTTGTTTTGGGAAATGTCGTTGTGGCGCGTATGCCAGAGCCTTCTTTTTATGAAGGTCCAATCATTGCAGATGTACAGGGTAGAGTATGTGATGGTGTTTTGGTATACTCAAATAAAGGAAGATTTATTCTTCGTTTCTTTGGGGATTATCCAAAAGAAGGAGAGCGTATTGCTGCGAGAGTGAAATCTTCACGGATACCCGATTCATTACCAGGAGAACCAGACAGTGAAACCTGCATTATTAGAGCAAGAGCATCATACGCACGTGTGAAGGTATGGTTTCCATTTGAAAATAACGAGCGTGATTTTTTTGATTCAAAGTATCAATTTGTGCAGAATGGTGGTTTGTTATGGTCGCTTATGTCAGGGAATCGTGATTTTATATCTGAGGATACCATTGATCTTCTCCGAAAAACGGGAACCGCTCATTTTTTGGCAATTAGTGGGATGCATATAGGCTTGGTATCAGCGATTGTGTATGGTATGGCTCGCATTTTGTGTATACCATTTTTGATGTTTGGTCTTTTATCTATGTTTCGAATACTGCCTTGTTTTGGAGCGATGACTGCAGCCGTTTTGTATGCCAATCATGTGGGATGGCCGACTTCAGCACAGCGGTCTGTATGCATGGTTTTTTTTTGTATGATGGCTCTACTTTTTGGTAAAAAGGTTCACTTTTGGACAATTCTTGCATTGACAGCTTGCATAATTATCTACATTGAACCATCTCAGCTAGATTCGTTGAGTTTTCGTCTTTCTTTTTCGGCTGTATCGGGAATCATTTGGTTTTCTCCTCGTGTTAATCGTTTGATTCCGTTGGATGCACACCCTCTTTTTCATCGTATAGGCGCAGCATTTGCAGTTAGTTTGGGTGCCAGTCTGGGTACATTACCTTGGGTAGGATTGTATTTTCAAGAGTTTCCATGGATTGGAGTACTTTGTAATATTATTGTAGGGCCTCTACTTGGAGGAGTTGCTGTTCCATGTGCCCTTTTGGGACAACTGAATTGGATTGGAGATATCGCTTTGATTGTTGGTGATGCCGCAATAGAATTATCTCATTTTGTATTAGATTTTCTTGTTTGTGAGCCTTTGGATGTTGCTTTTGACGAGGGTGATGTTGTAATAATTGTCATCATATATCTTTTTCGAAGAATGGATATCCATCGAATCATTGCCTTGGTCTTATTTATATTTTTTCCACGATGTGTGCCCAGTGAGACGCAGATTTCCTTTCTTTCTATTGGGCAAGGAGATTGTACATTAATTGAATGGAAGAATGGTCAGGTGTGGTTAATTGATGTGGGACCCTCTTCAAATTCTCTATTGAGAATGCTTAGACGTGAAAGAATATCGCGTATTGATCATGTTTTTTTATCTCATCCACATATGGATCACATTGGCGGATTGCAATATCTAATCGGAGAGATTGATATTGGATCATTATGGACTGTACGTTCGCCAATAAGAAGCGAAAAAAAATATCTTGAGATATTTCAAAAGGTATTAAATGAAGGGATTGAGGTTCGATACCCATATCATTCCCCACCGTCATCAGTACAATTTCTTCATCCTTATGATGGGTGGAGTATTGCGTCTAATAATCATGTAAACGAAGAGAGTTTTGTCTTTGATATAAGCATCGAAGGAAAAGACATATTATTCACAGGTGATATCGGATTAGCCGCAGAAAATGCGTTGTTAGAACAAGGTCGTTTGTTGGATAATTATGATGTGGTCAAAGTTGCACATCACGGTTCCAGATTTTCTTCTGGAGTTGAATTTGTTCAGGCTGTTCACGCTGAGCATGCTGTGATCATGTGTGGTCGTGAAAATCGATTTGGGCACCCTCATATGTCCACTCTTTTTCGTTGGCGTAATAGTAAAATATGGCGAACGGATGAAGATGGAGTCGTCGTATTTGAGCCAGCAAGTGAGCAGTTTTGGTCCGGCTCACTTGCAAAACCTTAACCTTAACGTTAAGGTTAAGGTATATCGGATAAGCAAAAATGAGTAAAAAAGATCATCTATTTCACATCGGTACACTGGCAAAAAAGTTGGGTAAGACCACTCGCGCGCTACGTTTTTATGAACAACTCGGTCTGCTTATTCCTCAAAAACGAAGTAAATCCGGGTACCGTTTGTATGGAGAGGAGGCTTTGGTTCAAGTACGATGGATTGAGCAGCTTCAAGATACAGGGTTTTCTTTGGGAGATATTAAGGCTTTTTTAGAAGGACTTGATCAAGCGCAGAATCGTCCAACAAAAATGAATCAAATACGGTCATTTTATGAGGAACGATTGCGTGAAACTCAGAAGAAAATTCAGGATCTGATCGCTTTAGAGCGTCAATTAGAGTATTCTCTTCTTGCTCTTGACCCATGTACACGTTGTGATACGCACGCAGAAGAGCATCAGTGTCGAAGTTGTATTAATGAAACATTGAAATCTCAAAATCCCAACATTCTCTCTAAAGAGCTTATGCCAAAAATTTTGGAGCCACTTGTACATCGAGCATTGCCTCCAAATCCTCAATCTGAAAAAACATCATAAAAAATAGTAAAGGTTTCCATGAATAAGATTTTATACTTTGACAATCACTCCACTACTCCTTGTGATCCTCGCGTTGTAGAAGCGATGGTACCATACCTCTCTGAGGTTTACGGAAATGCGGCTTCTAGTTCTCACCAGTTTGGTTGGGATGCCCGCGAAGCTGTTGAGCAGGCTCGGATTCAGATCGCGGCCCTTATTGGAGCACAGGAAAAAGAGATCATTTTCACCTCTGGTGCGACTGAATCTAACAATCTCGCCATCAAAGGTGTAGCCAATTATTTTGCGCGAAACAAAGGTAAAGTAGGGCATATTATAACACCTGTTACAGAGCATAAAGCAGTATTAGACTCTTGTCATGCATTGGAAAGAGATGGTTGGGAAGTTACATGGCTCGAGGTTGATAAAGACGGATTAATAAGTTTAGAATCGTTGAAAGATGCACTGCGTGAAGATACAGCAGTTGTCTCTGTGATGTATGCGAACAATGAAATCGGTGTGATTCAACCCATAGCTCAGATTGGTGCTATCGTAAAAGCGTTTCGTACAGAGCATAAGACGGGGACTTTATTTCATTGTGATGCTGTTCAGGCTTTGGGTCGTGTTCCAATTGATGTGCGCGCGTCCAATATTGATTTGCTAAGCATTTCTGGTCATAAAATGTATGGCCCAAAGGGAATAGGTGCATTATTCGTACGCCGTGGTCGCCCTAGGATTCGTCTTGAGGCTCTAATTGATGGTGGTGGACATGAACGAGGAATGCGATCAGGTACTTTGCCTGTACACCAAATCGTAGGTTTGGGAAAGGCCGCAGAATTGGCAAAGGAAGATGTAGACACAGGAGCAATCGAAAAAGTTCGTGCACTTCGTAATCGTCTTTGGGATGGTTTAAAAGCAAATCTTGATGAACTATACATCAATGGATCATGGGAGCATCGTCTTCCGAACAATCTCAATGTTAGTTTTGCATACGTAGAAGGCGAAGCTATGATGATGGCCATCAAGACAATAGCTTGTTCTTCTGGGTCTGCATGTACATCTGCAAGTTTGGAGCCTAGCTATGTCCTCCGTGCTCTGGGTGTTGATGTGGAGCTTGCGCATACCTCTATTCGATTTGGACTGGGGCGTTTTAATACAGAAGAAGAAGTCGATTGGGCGATCAATCTAATCGTTGGTAAGGTTCTTCAGCTTCGTGATATGAGTCCATTATATGAAATGGTTAAGGCAGGAATCGATCTAAAATCAATAGAATGGGATGCCCACTAATCTCATAGTCAATTATATATAATCTCAATTAAGGAAGGAGAATCTCATGGCATACAGTGACAAGTTGGTCAAACACTTTGAAAATCCACAAAACGTGGGTACGATTAGCGCAGATCCGAACAATAAAGAAGTAGGAACAGGTCTGGTAGGTGCACCTGCATGTGGTGACGTCATGAAACTACAGCTAAAAATCACCGATGACGGAATCATTGAAGATGCAAAGTTTAAAACATTTGGCTGTGGATCAGCGATTGCATCAAGTTCGTTGGTCACAGAAATGGTTAAGGGACGAAGTATCGATGAAGCAATGGCCATCTCCAATCGTGAGATCGCACAAGAGCTTGAACTTCCACCTGTGAAGATTCATTGTTCTGTCCTTGCAGAAGATGCTATTAAGGCAGCAATTAAAGATTATCAAAAGAAGAATCAAGCAGAATAAGTTATCTTATCTGTATCTATTTTTGGAGAATAAAATGGCTGTCACAATGACTGAAAATGCAAAGAATCGACTTGATTTGCTAAAAAAGAAACGTCAAACACCTTCAGCGATTTTGCGTTTGGGTGTACGTGGGGGAGGATGTTCCGGATTGTCATACTACATGGATTTGGTTGATGAGCCTCAGCCAAAAGACAAGATTTTTACGTTTGGATCTCATACAGTAGCTATTGACAGAAAGAGTTATCTTTTTATTAACGGATCCGAAATAGATTTTGAGAAGACGCTTGCGAAAACAGGATTTGTATTCAATAACCCACTTGCGTCTACTTCATGTTCTTGTGGAGAATCATTCTCTTTGTAAGAATTTTCTTGTGAGACAGGTTTTGAGCCTGAGGATTCTTTTGGGATGTTCCTAGAAGAATCCTTATTCTATTATTGTGATGTTGGAATTGACATGATTTGTTGGAAATGTAAAGAATCAATTCAGAGCCCAGTTTGTGTTGGATGCGGAGCAATTCAGCCTCCTCCTCCCAATCCGGATTATTTTGTTATTTTTAATCTGCCTCGATCATTTTTTATCCCAGATGTCTCTAAAAAATATCGTGCGTTATCTCGTAAGCTGCACCCGGATCGATTTGTAAAAAAAAGTGCAGTTGAGAGACGTATGAGTTTGCTTTGGACAGCATCTATCAATGAAGCAAAGCGATGTTTGGAAGATCCTATTTTGAGAGCACGATACCTTGCTACAGGGTCTTCTCGGATACAAGAAGATAGAAGACTTACTCTCTCGCCAGAATTCCTAGAGCATATTTTTGATTTGCAAATGGCTGCGATGGAGTCCCCAAAAGATGTTCAACAGCAAGCACAACAAGAGTATGATCAAGAGTATGCAAGGCTTGAAGACATTTTTCGAAGTTGGGATCAAGATCACGATGCTTCGCATTTACAAAAAGTAGAGATCGTTCTTGCACGGCTCAAATACTTGAACAATATAAAACAACCCAAAGGATAGACCATGACAAATATTGGTATTGACCTAGGTACGACCCATTCATTGGTCGCTGCTGTATTAAGTAAGACACCTCGTTGTTTTCTCGATGATGACGGAAAAGCTCTTTTGCCTTCCGCTGTGCAGTATAATGCACAAGGAGAACCTGTTTCTGTAGGAACAGATGCTTTAGGGGCACAAGATGGAACTGTTATTACAAGTGCCAAAAGATTAATGGGGCGAGCCCCAAAAGATATTCCTGATTGTCTGTATTCTTTTGATACACAAGAGGATCGTGTTTTTCGTTTGCATGTGGGGGAGAACAATGAAACAGTAACACCAATGGAAGTCTCTGCGCAGATCCTTAAATCATTAGTAGATAGAGCAGAGGAATGTCTATTCGCCAAACCAGATGGTGCTGTGATCACAGTTCCTGCATATTTTGATGACGCTCAACGGCAAGCTACAAAGGATGCTGCACGCATTGCCGGCATAGAAGTGTTGCGTTTGCTCAATGAGCCAACCGCTGCTGCACTTGCATACGGTTTGCAAGAAGGAAAAGATGGTGTTCGTGTTGCGATTTATGATTTGGGTGGGGGAACGTTTGATATTTCGATTCTGGAGCTTAATGACGGTGTCTTTGAGGTAAAGTCAACGGCTGGAGATACACAACTTGGAGGAGATGATTTTGATCGTGCTATTGCAGATGCTCTTCTTTCTCTTTTGGGGAATCCCCAGCAAACTCAAGAAGAATACCGAGCTCTAATCGCCCAATGTAGAGAAGCCAAGCATGCTCTAACAGAAGAAGATACAACAGACCTAAATTTTCAAGGAAAAGACATAGCCTTTGATAAAGAGAGTTTTGAAAACTTAATTCGGCCCATTGTGGCAAGAACAGGGGCTTCCTGCACACAAGCGTTGAAAGATGCAGGGTATTCGCTTTCTGATATTGATGAGCTTGTTTTGGTTGGAGGATCTACGCGTGTTCCTTTGGTTCGTCAATATGTTGAAGAGTTTTTTGGTGTACCACCACATACAGATTTGAATCCAGATCAGGTGGTAGCATTAGGGGCAGCAATACAAGCAGATATTTTGACGGGAAGTAGTGAAATAGCGGAAGATGTTTTGCTTTTGGATGTCCTGCCTTTGTCACTGGGATTGGAAGTGATGGGTGGTGTCGTAGAGCGTTTGATTCCTCGATGTTCTCCAATACCTGCCTCTGCATCTCAGAGTTTTACCACTCATGTTGATGGCCAAAGATCAGTGAAGATACATGTTCTTCAAGGTGAGCGTGAAATGGTTGCAGATAACCGATCGCTGGCGACTTTTTCGTTAGGAGGATTACCCAATCTTCCTGCAGGTGTACCTCGCGTTCGAGTCTCTTTTGTTGTCGATTCGGATGGTATTCTCAATGTTCAGGCCAAAGAAGAGTTCACCAAGGTAGAAGCATCCGTTCAGGTACAACCGAGCTATGGAATCGATGATGATGAGATAGAACAAATGTTAGAAGACGCGATCGATAATGCTGCTACAGATGTTGAAAATCGTATGCTTATTGAAGCGAAAATTGAAGGAGAGCAGATATTAAGAGCCTTGGACAAGGCGTTGGATGTGGATGGAGATATGGCTACAGATGAAGAGAAGAAAACACTGCAAGGCGTATCACAAGAACTTCGAAGTGCATTGGAAAAAGAAGAACGAAAACGTATTTCAGACTTGTCTCGTCGGCTTGATGAATTATCTGCTCCTTTTGCGCAGAGGAGAATAGAGCGAGATTTGGCGTTGGCACTAGAAGGGAGAACTGTCAATGAAGTTCAAGACCATCTTGGTGCAGAGTAGTCTTCGAATTTGGTTTATTGTACTCTTTGTCTGGATTGTCTCTTTTTATATTCGTCTTCAATATTTATCTTTTGTAGAGATTAATTCAGATTCATTGTCTTCATATCTTTCGGCTTTGAAATTTTGGACAGTGGGTTTTACAGCTCCACCGAATCCAGAGAGTGATCATTGGATGTGGTTATCCAAGGTTCCTTGGCTTTTTTGGGCATCTTCTCTGGAGGAACTTTTTCAAATTCGATTTCTAATCGGCGCGAGTATGGCACCGATGGCAGCGTGGAGTGTTTGGTATTCTTCCCATCGGTATCGTCATATAAGTGCTCTTGCTTGTGGTCTGTTTGTTGCTTTGGATAAAGGATTAATTGATACCTTAATAAGCTCCTTTCGAGGATATATGGCTCCAGAATGGATAGGCCTAGCCACAGTTTTTTTTGTTCTTTCGCGTACGCATAAATGGGCTCTTCCTTTTGTCGGTATCTGTGTTGTTATTGCGGGTGGTCATCATCCTATGGCTTTGGGAGCACTTCTTGGTGTGGTATGGCTTTGTTTTTTTCAGTCAAAATATGTCTGGTGGATGATCGTAGGTGTTGCTTTGTGTGGAACGTTTCGATGTCTATCTTTATATGAGATCATGCAGTGTGATGCAGGTGGTTGGGCTTGTATACAAACGATAGCATTGGGTTCAGCTGAACAATTGTCTTTTGGTCAATTGTTGTTTCGTATTCTTCACGACCGATTTTGGGTAGAGATGGGTTGGTCTTGTGGAATTCTATTGTTGGGATTGGTCTTGTCTCCCAAAAATGATGTATGGAAATGGTGTTTTTTCTCCTGTATTGGAGTTCTTATTTTGGGATGGATGATTGATACGCTTCGCCCTTATCATCTTCGAGCACTTCTTGTTCCAATGTTGGTGTCAGCAATCTATGGACTTCAAAGATTACGATTCTGGATATATCCTACATTAATTTTATGGGGCTTTGGGTTATGGTATTCATCTGCAGACATTATCGGTATAAAGAATTCAATACAATACCATGACAAAGCAGGAAAAGAGATTCAAAAGTATTCTAACATTTGGATGGAAAGCTCAACAGATAGTCCTATATTTGTTCCAGGAGTAGGATTATCTGCAGTTCTTTCTGGATTCTCAGTAGTTTTCTTTTCAAAGAGTCCACAAAAAAACATTTTGATATTTGAACAAGATATAGTACCCAAGGAATATTCTATGATAGAATTGCAAGATGAGATTTTATATGGGGGGGGGCATGATTGGGCAACCTCCATATATCCTTCTAATTTAGTGCAAAGTACGCCTCCATAAAGTAATTATGGATTGCAATTCCTCTTGTTCGAAATTTTTTGTGATCGACATCTGCATTTCCATACATGACGGTGATATTGATTATGTATAGGAGATCATAATATAGATTGTTTTATGTCAATAATCATGATTCACACCCAGTATTTATATTTGTATTAGAAATGGTGTATGGGTGTAAAATTCAATAGATATTTGTCTGAAAGTTATCTTTGAGATAAGTAAAACTGTATTTATTTTATACACAATGTAATGATAATAAACAATAGGAGTGAAATCATGGCAAGAAAAAGTAAAATAGGTCCTTATCTTCATCTGTTGGGTATGGTACCAGACCAGCAAATCGCAAGAATGGCGAAATTAGCTCAGCCAGCATCTGTACAGGCACAAAGAAAGAAGTTGAAGATAAACTCTTTTCGTGAAAACTTTATTAAAATTGAAAAATCCTTAAAAACAATGAAAAAAACAGTTTCGGATGAAGACGCAGCCAAAAATATTAGTGTACCTGTTCAGCTTTTGACTGCAGTCCGACATTTTGAGGAAATAGTAAAATCCCCAAAAGCAGCAAGCAAAAAGTACAAGATAGATAAAAATGTTTTGCAAGCGATGCTTGAAAAGTCAACACATAAAAAATCTGGACGAAAGAAAAAGACCGATTCAAACACAAAAATTGTACAAGAAGCAAAAGTAGCCGAAAAAAGTCCCAAGAAAGAGACAAAACGAAATACAAAGAAGACAAGTAAGTCCAAAAAATCGACAGCGAAATCGACAGCGAAATCAAAAAAGAACGACGCTCCGAAAAGAACATACACCAAAAGAAAGGTGGAGCCCAAGGCTGTATTTATACAAGCATTTGAGTGTTCTTTTAGAAGCGGAGAGACTTCCATGTCTATTTTTGTGAATGCTTCCTCTTTTCAGGAGGCGGCATCAAAAGTAGAGGCAATCCAATCAGATAAATCAATAAAAGGAACGCTATCTACAATTCGCAGTATAGGAGTAGCCGTTCAATAATCATAACAATATCAATATTGGACTACGATAAGCCGGTTTGTATGAACAAAAAAAGATTCTGACTTTCGAAAGATTGTAGTTCATTTTGAATATGGGTTATACAAGGAGGGCACAAGCCCTCCTTAATTTTTTGAGATATTATGTTTCCAGAATATTTATCCCTTATGAATCCGATTGCTTCATCTATGGACCGGTCACAAATTTTGCAGATTGTTGCAGAAGTTCGAGGATTAGAACGTCAAGGGGTTACGATTTGTAATCTCACAATTGGTGATTTTGCTCCAGCAGAATTCTCAATTCCGGAAGGATTTTCAGAGCAAGTTCGTCGTTCATATGTTCGAAATGAAACAAATTATCCTCCATCCAGTGGTGTGCAAGAATTAAGAGAATCCATTGCAAGGTTGTATCAACGAGAATTACATATTGATTGTGATGCCTCTTGGGTGTGTGTAGCTAGTGGAGCACGTCCGCCAATTTATGCAACTTGGCGCATGTTTGTCGGACATGGGGAAAAAAGTGTCAGTTTTCTGCCTGCGTGGAATATAGGCTATTATGCTCATTTAAATCAAAGCAATCATCATTTTTTATCCACGACACAAGAGAGCAATTTTCATCCAACTGTAGAGCAGGTACAATCAATTCTTCCTGAAACACAGCTGATTATACTCAACACTCCCTTAAATCCAACAGGAACGATGATTGCAGAAGATGTGTTACGAGGGATCTGTGAAGCAATTGTAGAGGAGAATAAGCGAAGAAAAACCCGACCTGTTATGATGATGTTTGATCATGTTTATTGGATGCTTTCTCATGACTCGTATAAGCATGCTGTTCCTAGTGTGTTGGTTCCAGAAGTAGCACCATTCGTCATTTATATCGATGCGTTGAGTAAGAATTTTACAGGTACAGGTCTTCGTGTTGGATGGTCGGTATTACATCCTTCCATACAACCCAAGATGGCTACTTATCTTGCACATATGGGGGCATGGGCAAGTCGGCCAGAGCAGCATGCAACAGCATGGCTTCTTCAAGAAGAGTCTCGATATTTGCAATATCGGATAGATCTGCGTCGTGGCGTAAAAGAAAGATTGGATACGCTATACAATGCCATCTCTAAAATGCAAAAAAAGGGTCTACCAATCTCTGCAATACCTCCACAAGGAGCTATTTACCTCAGTGTTCGCTTTGATTTGATAGGAAAAGGTTTTCAATCAAATGAAGAGATTCGGATTTGGATTTTACAAAAAGCACGTGTTGCAATTGTTCCGTTTCAAGCATTTGATATGCCGGAAGATTCCGGCTGGTTTCGTCTTTCGGTAGGAACATCAAGTGTTCCAGAATTACAAGCAGCAATGGGAAGAATAGAGATTCTTCTCACAAAAGGAGAATAGAATGAGTCGCTCTGATTTTGCAACAGATGCCGTATTTCGTAAAGAGGCAGAAGAAGTCCTGGAGCATTTGCTCCAGCAACTTGATGAGATAGATTATGACGAATTTGAACCTCGATATACATCGGGATCATTGAGTCTTCAATTCGACAATGGAACTGTGGTGATGTTGTCGATGCAGACGCCCACACATGAGCTTTGGTTATCAGCTAATTATACCGCATGGCATTTTTTGTGTACAAATGGGCAATGGATAGAACGTGATACTTCAGAGTCTATGCTAACAATTCTCAGTGCGATTATATCAGAAAAGGTTCTACAACAGGTCCATCTGGTATAGCAAATGCTACCTCCTCATTATGAGAATCCAGTTTTATTGGGAAATGGCGCTAATTCTAACGTCTATCGAGCATATGATACTCAAAAGAGATGCTTGGTCACATTTAAGTGGGGAGTAAAGCATTTATCTCGACATGCTCCTTTTCGTGTTCGATGGCATCAAGAAGTGTTGTTATTGCAAGAAGCATCCGGTTCCAATATCGTTCAAGTCTATGACTATGGTATGTGGGAAGAACGTCCCTATATGGTACTTGAATTTATTCAGGATACATTGCCGGGAGTTTTGCGTAATCCACAAACCGTATCGTGCCGTTTATCATGGCTTATACAGCTTCTCGATGCGCTTTTGACGCTTCATCTTCGTGGTATCATTCATCAAGATATCAATCCAGATAATATCTTAATTGATGGAGACCGATTATGGCTTACAGATCTATCGGTAGCTCGTTCAAAATCTATGATTCATGCAGACGCGTCAGAGGTATCGGGAACGATGGGATGGAGTTCTCCAGAGCAGCAAAGAAGAGAACATAAGTGGGTTGATTTCTGGACCGATATTTTTTCTTGGGGACGTATCGCACATTATCTTTTCCACGGAGATCCAGCGATATCTTATATTCAAGATATAATACTTCAAGCAACTGCTCCGAATTGTTTGGATCGATTTCATACTGTAGCCAAACTTCGAAAGGTATTTGTCGATAAGATCCAAAATATTCCAGAAGAGATATTGGTATCTACGTATATGGTTCAAGATGTGATACCAGTCCCTTTTGAGATGTCTATACCAGAGATTCCTATCTCAAGAGTGCATCATAAAATCAATATTGTACAAAGTGAAGATTCTTTTGGAAAACATGTACGGGATGCGATTCGTTCTTCTTTTGCAAATGTATATAATCTTGGTGTGCCAGAAATGGTCGTTGTATCAGATCAACAAAGGGGAGAGAGTAACACTGTTATTTTGGAAGAATTACATTATCTACAGCAACAGTATGGCCCTCATGTTTTTATGTTGGATTATGAAAAAACAGAAGGGATTCTTCATCTTGTTCGTGATTGGGTTGCACCATATAATGAAAAGCATGAGGAAACGATAGAGCGAATAAAAAATACCCTCTTATCTTCTCGAAAGATTCGGATGTTTCAAAAGGAAAGAGAGGCAAATATTTTGGCTCTTTGGTCTCGTAGGAATGTTTTGACAGAATCTGAAGTAGGGATTTTATTTTTTATTCAAAAGTTACAAGAACAATCCCAAGAGGGGCCTATTGTGCTGTTGATAAATCAGCCTCAGCTCAATCATCTTGATGGAGAAGGGTTGGAATTGTGTGTCATGTTGTTGTCCAAGATGTTTTTTTCGATGCCGTTGCTCATCATTGTTCGTATGGAGGCCAATGATGAACAATATGAGCTTTTAAAGAAACAAGGAGCAAAGATAGTGCATGCTCAAGCTCGAACAAAAGAGCAATTTGGTGTGATAGTACAGCATGACACACATAAATGGTATCAAATTTGCTCGGGAAGTGTAGAGAAGTGGCGGATGGTTCGTCATGAAAATATTCAGATAGGAGATCGGTATATCGATATTGTGAATCGAATTTTTCAGCGATTTGAGGAAAAAGCAAATGAGTCTACGAAGTCCTTTGTACAGGCGATAGCGTTATCCATGCGGCCTGTACCCGTTTATGTGTGTCGTGATAGATCTGAAGATTTAGATGAAGCGTTTCAATTTCAGATTCTTCGTGTAGAGGGTAAGTGGGTTACTTTTTGTCATCTCCAAGTCTGGAAATTTCTGCAAAAGAGATCTACTGTACATTCCGCTCGTTTATTGGGTGATTTATGGAAAAAAGCAGAGCATGAAGATATGCAAGAAAGATATTTAAGTTGGTGTCACGCGATGGCATTTGCAGGTTCATGGAATATTATTCAATCTGTCTTGCAAAGAACAAGTGAACAATGCTTTCTTTTTCGACGTTCCAATCTGATGCATGAAGCTGTACGGATTTTTACGCAATATGAAAAAGATTTTCCCAGAGTAGGGCAACAAGGATATCAAGCGTTTGTCGATATTCAGCATGGACGAGATTGGACACAATGGGGAAGATTATTTTTAGAATGTGATTTGACACATAAAAAGATCATTGTGGCTGAATTTTTTAAAAAAGGACACATCATAGAAGATCTTTCTTTGGAAGATGTATATCATTCTCAAGCATGGTGGAATGTTCTGAAAGGAGAGAAGGCATTTGGAGAAGAGAAGCAATCTGCTTTGCAGCATTTTGATGATGCTTGTACCATGCTACCCAAACAAGATTATCTGTACACATGGTCGTTGATGCGTTGGATAGAGTTGAATCTATATAGAGAGAAGGGTGTATCATTAGAAGATAAAGTAACTGTAATGATGCATGAAGCCAGACAGTTATCATCTGTTCGCGCTATTGCTTGTGCTTCTTTTGTATATGGTCTCTTTTGCTTTTCGCAAAGACGTTTTGATGAAGGTCTTCATCGACTGTATCATGCTGGATCTACTGCACTTATTTGTGGTCATTGGAGTCTTTGGTCTCGAATCATGAGTCATATTGCAGCATACTTTCTTTGTAACGATCAAAGAGATAAAGCGCTTGAAGTGATGCAGTATAAGAAAACGATTTGCAATATAAAGAAAATTGTATGTACACACCTTGTCAAAGAGTTTTGGTTGGTGAATGGGTATAAGGGAGCACCTCCATTGGAACATCAGGCCTTAGGTTTGGATGCTCTGTGTTTTGTTTTGGCCAATCCATCTAGAGGGGCGTGGTTGGATCATAAAGATACAATAAGAGCATCACTTCACCCATTTGTTTTTGCATACGTACCGATGTTATCCACGGATGTGATCTCATCTGAAGAGAGGAACGCTTTTCTTGCAAGAGGTTCATTGCAATTGTGTTGATGTTTCATGGTAGTACAAAGCGATACTTGTTACTTAACTGAAAATATGGGAACTTTTTTTTGATATTATAGAACGCATATTGTTGCGTGTTGGTGCGACAAAAGATGTTGATGATGGAAAATGAGTTGTACATATTTGTTACAAAAGTGAGGTGCACATGAATTTATTTCTCTCATTTGGATTTTTACTGTTGGGTTGTCCTGAACCAATTGATGAAAACCAAGGAAATGTAGATGGAACGACATTGAAAGATCAGGCCGATCAACAAGGTGGAATCGCTTCTGATGTTGATGGGAAATCTATCCCGAAGCTTGATGCGGCCCCACCGAGTATGGGAACCTTTCCTGGAGACCTGCCTCAAAACGAACTTGATCCCAAATACACGCAAGAAGAATTGAAGAAAGATGGTGGGATCATCAATGGATATGTGCGATGTGATGATTGTGCAGGTGCGATCTTGATTCGTGTATTGCCTCCTCCTCCCGAACCCAATGGTGGAACGCCCAGCAAAGATGATATGCAATTGATTACCCATAGCAAGATCGATAGTGCTGGAGCTTTTTCCATTTATGTCCCAAACAACAGTACTGTTGTCTTACAGGTTGTTGATGATGCAAATAGTGATGGAAGACCCAACCAAGGAGAGCGTATGGGTATGCGAGGCTCTGGTCCTTTGGAAGTTAGTGGTTCGGTAGATGGGATAGAACTCACAGTAGGTGTTTTTCCACAAAAAGAACCTGAGGGAGGTGTAACACCGCCTCCTGAGCCTGTTCCAGGCTCCAATCCTGATGTGGAAGATGGAGAACCACCAGAAGATAATGGTACTCTCGCACCACAAGAAGGACAACCAATGGATGGTCAACCAACCAATCCACCAGAAGGTCAAGTACCAGGAGGTCAAGCACCAGGAGGTCAAGCACCAGGAGGTCAAGCACCACAACCTGGAGGAGTTACACCTCCACCTGATGGTTCTGGTCCACCATCTGATGATGGATAAAGTATACCCAAAGATTTTTTTTCTTTTTCTTCTCTCTTGGCTGCCTTTTGTTTCCCATGTATGGAGTGGAAATATTGTGGGTGCTGGTCCTGATGTCGTTTCTACGCTTTGGGGTATGTGGTGGTTTCAATATGAGGGGGTTGGTTCTATATTCGGCGCACAGAGCACAGTACTTAATTATCCTTTTGGTGCTACAGGAGTCGTGTTGGCCCCTTCAAGCGCGATGGTTTGGTCTCTATCGGATTATCTGCTGGGGGTAGGCTATGCTCTTTTGTTGGCCTCTTGGATTCAGGTTGTTCTATTGGTGTGGGCGTGCGCACTGTTGGCGAAAAAAATGGATGGAGATTGGTTTTTTGCCGCTCTTACTCCCTTGATTGGGACGTATCTTTTTTTTGGAATTGGGGAAGGCTCTTTGGTTGCGATCGCGTGTGCCCCTTTGGTATTTGGATTGTATAGCCTCATACGACAGCAGGAAGGGTCGTGGTTGCATAGTATATTCACTGGTTTCTGTATGGTATGGATGGCTCTGGAAAATCCATACCTGGCGCCTATTTTACCAATTTTTACAAGTTGGAAGTGGGTGATGGCAGGAAAGAACAGAGCAAAATGTACATTATCACTATTGATTGGTGGTGCTGGAGTTTTGTATATGGCTGCGATGTTCGGTGCTGCAGCCAATCCGGATTATCCTCGTGAAGTAGCTGGTCAGGAAGTCGCATTGTTGGGAAGAGCATGGCAAATCGTAGATTTGCCGTGGGCTCGTATGGAGTGGAGTGAATTTGTATGGCCAGAGACTGTGCGTTGGACTACTGGTGCAGATAATGCTACACAGGCTTCAGGAGGAAGGTATTTGGGTCTGAGCGTAATTCTCTTGGCGATATACGGATTGAAAAAGTCTCATTCCGGACGCTGGATGATGCTATCTGTTACAGGGATCTTGTTGTCAATGGGCTCTCTCATGTATGGGATGGCATTTCCATTCTTATTTCTCAATCACGTAATGGATGTTCTGGCTCGTCCATTAACACAACCGACACGATATTTGTGTTTGGCCGTAATAGGATTTTCAATATGCTGTTCTTTGGCTGTTGTTGGGATGTCTCAAAAACAAAAGATATCTATTTTGGTATGTTTTTTATTGGATTCTTTCTTTTTTGGCTCGTTATCTCTGCAACTCCCTCAAACAACCCTTCCTGATATTCCTTGCTCATTAACGGGACCTACATTGTTGTATCCATGGGATGCCCGAGATGGTGAACTGAGTCAGGCTCAATTGTACCAGTTGGTGCATGAGAAACCTGCTGCACATACAGGAATTGCTTCATGGGCATTACCTGAAGGAAAAAGAGCGATGGATAAGGTTCGAGGAGCGGGATTCGGAGAAGGAAGTTCTATGATCCGATTTTCTCAATTATATCGGCTTGGCTATCGATGGATATTATCTCAAGAAAAGCTACGTGGGAGAGGAGCGAAGGAAGAACGATGTGGTTCATACTGGGTTTATGAACTGCGGAAGTCGTAGTTTATTGTGATTCGAGACACCTTTTGAGTGTTTGTTGGACGATACGATGTCCTTTTTCTGTCCAGTGTCCGTCGGTAACAAAATATGTGCCTTCAGGTCGTTCTTGGAGTGCAGGAGTAAGGTCGCATGCTTGAATACGCAGTCGTTTTAGAATAGACATGACCGTTTGTTGTGGAGCATCCAGACGAGCCAGATCTGGATTTAGTCCCACGAGTGTAAACGTGCTTCTGGCCCTTTTTTGATCGACGACGAACGCAGGTGGAGCAACTGCGACCGTAAGAGAGACTCCGTCCTTTTGAGTGACGCGCTGAAGTTCTCGAAGTGCCTGTTCTGTTTTTTGTGACAAATGTCTCAACCTTGGCTGTCCGACTGCGTTGAATAGGCTGAGTTCTTGTTTCCAATTTTGTGCTTGTTGAATGTGGCTTTGTACCTTGTTTCGTTGCTCACGGATACGATAGTGTGCATAAAGATATGAATACTTGAGCAAAAAGAGCTTCCAGGAAGGAGTTTTTTTTCTTGGAATTAGGGCTCCGGGTTTGCCAGGGAGGGGATGATTCTTTTGTATCAAAAAGAGATCATTGTCTTGAAAATCATTACCGGTAAAAAAGGTCAGCAAAACATGTTTGATTGGGAGTTGTTTCTTGATCTGTTTGTAGCGTATGGTAG
>NYTD01000189.1 GCA_002683315.1 Deltaproteobacteria bacterium
AAAAATAAAAGTAAACATCGTTTACTTTTTATGGTTATACTAGATAAAAATCATGTCGAGAATATCGTATGCGTATTGAAAAACTGAGTCGTCAACGAACCTTTATCTATCACCTCCTTCGAAGAGCCGTTCGATTTCATGCACCCATTTGTGTCACCTGTCTTTTTGATATTACTGATTTAGAAGCAAAAATTAAGCAGGAGCGAGAAAAAGGAGTTTCTGTGGGACTTGTCGCTTCTTTTATCAAGGCAACTGCATTGTGCATACAAAAGCACGAACGACTAAACCAAAGACTTTTTCATACCTTTTGGGGCACCCCCAAAATCGCAACCTTTGATGAAATCAGCTGTAATACAGTTGTGAGCCGAACCACAAAAGATGGGGAAGATATTGTTCTTCCAATGGTACTCCGACATGTGGACACCATGAGTGTGTCACAGATACAAGCTAAGATTCGAGCGTATAAATCCAAACCACTTCACGAATTGGAAGCAGTGAGCAATCTAAACAAAATTTCTAACATGCCGAGATGGTTGAGCAAATTTCTACACTGGCGATTTCGACGAGAACCACGATTTCTCATATCAAAAGTAGGAACATACGCGGTATCCGCACTTCCAACCAGAGATCTTCGATGTACATCCTCCTTGACGCCTGTATCACAAACTGCCTTTATTCCCACTACAATACAAGAGGAGATGCTGATTATAGATGGACAACCCAAAGTACGAACAACAATGACATGCTCAATCACAGTGGATCATTATGTGATGGATGGTTTGTACCTCAAAAATGCACTTATCGACCTACGAACATGGATAGAAGATCCAGATACACTTTTTGAGCAATAGATACGATAATGCGAAAACTATTTTCTATTCTACAACTTGCCGGATTCTATAGCTTATTCCTATTTTTTGGCCCGATCGATTTAAGGCTAATGCCTCATTTTTATCTTTTATTCGTAATCGGTTCACTTGGTATTGTACTTCAACCAGGATTTTCATCCTTTGATCTGGGTACTTCAAAGGATAGAGGAACAGCTGCACAAATCGTATGGAGTATTCAATTCTCACAAATTGCTGCAGTACTTGAGTCGGTAACAATTCGTTATCCAGAAGCTTTTGATTGGAACCTTATCAATTCTGTTGCATTGATCTGCATGATTATCGGGCTATTGATTCGAACAGCAGCCGTTATACATCTTGGAAAAGCTTTCACCTGGCATATTGCTCCAGAAGAAGCGAACACCCTCATCACAAATGGAATCTATCGATTTTGTCGTCATCCGAGTTATCTTGGAGCATTTTTTCTGTATATGGGAGCAATCCTTTTTTTGCATGCCTACTATGCCGCTATCTGTGCACTGGTTCTTTTCATGATAGCCTTTTCACGCCGAATTAAATGGGAAGAAATCGCTCTCAAAGAATATTTTGGAACAGAGTATGATGAATATGCTTCTCGTGTGGGACGATTTTCGCCTTTTCGATGGCTATGATTTTAGACAAAATGAATAGGGACGTCATCTATGGGACGTAGCGTGATCAATGGGGCCCACCCAGTTATCTCTGGCGTTATTCTCTCTAAGGTCGCAAATCGTCGTGCAATACTAGACACGATTATCTGCATTTCCATCATTCCAAAAAAACGGCCTATACAACCTCTTGCACCACCACTAAATGGAATAAAAGAGAAAGGCAAACGATTGCGATCTGACTCAAGAAAGCGCTCTGGTCTAAAATCAAGAGGCTCATCCCAGAGATCTCTGCGACGATGTGTCACAAAAGGACTCATCATAACCAAGGTATTTTTGGGAATGTCATACCCCCCAATAGTATCTGGACCTTCTGCCTGACGTCCAAAGACCCAAGCTGGTGGATTGAGCCTCATGGATTCTTGAATACAGGCTGTTGTGTAGGATAAGGATTTGAGTTCTTCGATCGTAGGACAATCTCCAGACCACCCTGTTAATGATTCTTCACGAACACGAACATATGCTTTTGGATTACGTGAGAGTAGATCAAAGATAAATATCAACGCGTTGGCAGTCGTCTCATGACCGGCACCAAGCATTGTAATGGCCTCATCACGAAGCTGTTGATTCATCTCGTCTCCGGTTTCATCATCAAAAGCTACAATCAAACGGCTAAGAAGATCCTCTCCAGAGTTCTTTCTCTTTTCTTTAATGAGCATCAAAATCTGAGAATCCAATACCTGAATGGCTTTATGAAAGCGTTTGTTTTGCGCGGTTGGAAACCACAGTGGAGCACTGAAAGCAGACCGAAATCGATTTTGATTGATTTCCATCACCTCCATAAATGCGTTACCAATCACTTCCGTTTCTTTGATATTACAATCAAAAAAGCATCTCCCTGCTATTTGAAGTGTAAGCTGAGTCATCTCTGGCACCATCGAAACAGTACCGTCCCACGTTTTTAGTCGTTCCTGACACAACTTATGTATGATGGAGATATAGCCATCTAAGGTATTGTGTCGAAAAACAGGTTGCATCACTCTTCTGTTGTGAGCCCATTTTTCTTTATCAATAACAGTCAGAAGTCCATCGCCAAGAATCTCTTTAAGACGACCAATACCTCTCGTTTTTTTGGAATAGTTTTTCTGATTGGTCTTAAGAACATAAGCTATATCTTTGGGATGCGTAATAAGTACACTTTTCGTCGTAGCCAGACGAACGGACACGACATCACCATACGAGTCATAAAGTTTCTGAAATAGTGTTAGTGGGTCTGCCTTAAATTCTGAGATAGATCCGGTAAGCCAATTCCCTTTGGGACCAGGAGGAAGATTCATATTTTTTTTCTCCATTGAAAAAGAGATATTGCTGCAGGAACAAAGATAAGGTCACAAATAAAGGCTGAGCTGATTAATCCTGCTACAAGAGCGCCACTGGTACGGTTTGCAGGAAATTCCGAGAGCAATAATACTACAAATCCACTCACAAGAATCCACGATGTGTTGGCAATGGCCGATCCTATCTCCGAAGCGGTTTTCGATATGGTCTCTTCTATCGGTTTGCCTTCTTTTAGGTTATTCTCAAAGTGCTTGATCATATGAATGGTGTCATCTACAGAGATACCAAGTGCAATGGTGAAAAATACCGCTGAAAAAATATCGAGATGTTGCCCCGT
Organism: Deltaproteobacteria bacterium; assembly: GCA_002683315.1. Lineage (GTDB taxonomy): Bacteria > Myxococcota_A > UBA796 > UBA796 > UBA796. Next base: position 3,150 of record NYTD01000189.1, read on the forward strand.
GACTGGAAAAAAAGCAATCCCAAGTAATATCGGCAAACTATTGGGCATCACACTGATAAAAGCCATTGTCATGCTTCTTAAATACACGCCGATGATGATAATTATTAGGCTCAAAGCCCCCAATAAACCCAACAGTAACTCTGTCACCAAAGTATCAAAACCTTCGGCAGCACCGATCATCGCACCTACCATTTGAAGATGTATTTCAGGGGATGCTGCATCAAATGAATGGAGTTTATCTTGGAGTTTCAACAGTTCTTTTGTACCGTAATCTCTCGTCAGACCAGAAATACGTGTATGAGTTTGGTCTTGAGATAGGAAAGAAAAAGGTATTATTTCTTGATAGATATTTGTGAGTTCAATGGCTTCTTCTTTTGTTTTTGGAATCGTGAAATCACCTATAATTTCACGATTCATATTTTTGAGTGCATGACTATGAGAGGAGACCGTACCTATTTGATTCGCGATGAATGTGCTCAATCGATCAAGCTGTTTGAGATTGTGTTGCTCATGAAAATCACCATGTTCAGCATATACCGAAATTTCAATCGGAATAGAGCCACCGAAATGCTCCTCAAGGATCTCATTTCCATGGGCAACGGGATGATCTTCAGAAAGTATTTTGGTCAAAAAGTAGTCTATCTTTATTTGGGTGCACATATACAGACACAGAAATATCAAAGAGATACCAAGGTATATGCTCTTCGTACCATTCCGATAGGCCCATACGGCAATATTACCAAAACGGTATGCATTTGTCATCGAGACCCGTGGTAGATGGGAACAAAATACCAAACAAGCAGCAGGGAGAAGAAACATATTTGAAATAAGAGCAAAACCAATCCCCAAAGAGAGAACAAAAGAAAACTCATGTAGAATGGGAATCTGAGTCAGTAAGAGCGATAAAAAGCCGACAATGGTAGTACATGTGGTTAAATAACAAGCCACCCCCGTTTGCTTCAAAGAGTGACTCCATCGCTCTTGAAAATCACCCTCAGCTCGTTCAAAAGCCTCCAATAAATGCACCCCATCGGCGATTCCAATAATCATAATCAGTATGGGAAAAAGCTGACTTAATGGTGTCAGAGGAAGACTCATTATTGAGGCGCAACCAGCTGTCATAACAATGCTCCAGTTCATTGTTCCAAGAAGAATAAGCGTGTATCGAATGCTTCGAAAACGCCAATACGTAACAAAAAAAACAATCAAACCAGATAGAGGAAAGAGAAAAATAGAATCTCTCATAATAGCCTCAACAGAGGCGGCTCGAGTCGCAACAAGTCCTCCAATATGAACTTCTATCTCTTTGGGTAGAAGAGTCGTAATGCTCTGTTCAAGTGTACGTAAAAAATACATTGCAGCGATAGGATCTCGTACATCATCGTCTAATTGAAGCGTAACAAAAACATGACGACCATCGGATGAAATCAAATTGGAAGCGCCAGACCAATTACGAATGGATTCTATTTGTTCTGTGGGATGGTCTCCCAAATCTGATGTTCCAAAAATCGGAGAAATCAATCGTTTCACACCTGAATCATCGGTGACTGTCCGTTTTATGTTGGCTGCTGACAATACTGCTATAATCTGGGGATCTTGTTCCAATTTTGCTGTGACAGTGACCAATGATTTTAGTAAAACAGACGAATTATCACCACTAATGACAACAATAATACTCGTGTCGTCTGGCCCAAATATTTTTTCATACTGTTCATTGGCCTGCTCTCTAGCATCATCTATTGGTGCAAGCGTACGAGGATCATTGTCTATTGTGAGATTTCGAATAAAAAATAACGAGACGGACAGCAAAGCAAAAAAAATAAATAGCACCATCCTTGGCCTACGTAAGCAACGTAATGATAATTCTATCAAGCTCACAGAGAGACTGAATCGTGTCTGAAGATTCTTCATGGCATCAAATCTAGATGTAACACAGAATATTTGATGATTCGTTCTTCTAGAATCTTCACACCAATTCCATGACCTTTGATCAACCTTCCTACTCCTTTATGACCAAATCGAGGACTCGTACGAGCAATGTCTTCTGTGAGTAAGAGCGTTCCATAAGAACCTTCCACAAATTGAGCATCTCCAACATACGCAGCGAAGTGTCGGCCAATCGAAGATAAAATAGCGGTCTCCCCAACATGAGCACCAATCTGATAGCCTATGTTATTTTTGCGAGCAAAATCGATAATTCGAAGACTCGGACCGATTCCTCCACATTTTGATAGACGAATATTGAAGAGATCGATCGCCTGATGATCAACCATAGATTGTGCATCCTCAATGGAGAGCAAAGATTCATCTGCCATGAGAGGAATCGATGTCGCTTGACGAAGCATTGCCAGCTGCTTCCATTCTCTAGCAGGAAGAGGCTCTTCACAAGAAGATACTCTGTATCTATTTAGAGCATGTAAGATCTCAATCGCCTCTTTGAGAGACCACGAACTGTTGGCATCAACTCGAATGACTACCTGTTCTCCAAGAGCCTCACGAGCTGCAGCAACACACTCTATCGCATTGTGGACTCCCACTTTGATTTTGACGTGATTGAGCGCAATCCTTTTAAGCTGAGAAGCCCTTTTATATACAGACTTAGGAGAACCAGCTGTAATGACACCACTATACGTAACAAATGGAAGTCTAGCAGGGAGAATATCATGAAGACCGATGGCATCACCTTTTAGCGATGCATCTATAAGTGCTGTTTCCACAGCACATCGAGCAGCATTATGATTCTCTCCTAGATTTGACAGTGGAACCAGTCTCATAAGAAGTTCAACAATCGAACGACTGTGAATCATCTCATTTGAGATCTGAGGCCACAAAACACCAGTAATATGTTGCACCACAGAATGTACCGTTTCTCCCGTCACATAAGGACGGGGAACTCCTTCTCCATATCCAACATGACCTGTATCTGTTTCCACTCGTACAATGACACTATCTGAGAATGTTCGGTCCTTTAGTGAATGACGAAAACGCTCAATAAAGGGAATCTCAAGTGCATCTATAGATAACTTGATGATTTTCATAGAAATTCCATAGATTGGGCGAGAGCAAATGTATCGAAATAACGCTTAATGAAAACATTTTCACGCAGTGCCATATCAATGATGTCCTTTGCTTCTTCTTCGTCAAAATCATAATATGCGTAGGTATCGTCTATTGTAAGAAGAGCTTCCTGAGCGTGGGCAATGTCGACCTCAGAGTGATGTCGAAACCAGATCAAACTCTCTTCACCAAGACCACGATGTGAAGCAAGCATATTTGCTATGCGTGTGGAAGCATGTGCCAACATATACTCAAAGGAAAAAACCTCAACCATTGCCGCAAGTCCAAGCTCTCGTAGCGAAGCATAAAGTAGAGGGTCACAAATGGTTTCTCTCATACTTGACTGAGCAGCAGATCTCAGAAAAAACATATGATGTGCAAGTCCAGCTCCATGAATAAGAGCCTCCAACAGATCTGGATGAGCATATCCATCTTCTTCATCAACCCCTAATTCTTCTAATAAATTATGTTTTATGCGTTCCGTAGCCTTGGGCGGAGCGACACACATGAGAAAGGAAAAGTACTTGGGTGAATTTTGATGGGTTTGGTATACATTACAAATAAATGCATCATATGCAGCAGGATCGGAAAGACCGTTTTCTAGCTTGAGAAAAGCATCACACTCCAAAAATGCGGTGGTCTGATTTTGGTATATACCTTCAACATAAGCTGAGATGCTCATAAAGCCTCCTTGAAGATTGATTTATAGATTTTTGATACATGTTTTGGAATAGTCATCCCAATCATCGGCCATGTATTGCCATTTATATTGAACCTCTCGTTTTCCATTTTGAATATCAAGAGCTTGCAACCCTTTAGACCATCCACTCTTCATTACAATCACTTTGGGTGCACCCAGTCGCCCAGATTTTCTCTTACTGGGGTACTCTGAATTTTCAAAAAACAGACGATCATCGAAGTGCTTCATAAAATCCTCTAATCGGCCTAAAGAAGGATTTTGGTCGGTAAACTCAACAAGAAATTGATGCTGAGAATTTTTGATATCTGGTATCATTCGAAATTGTACCCATTCAAGTTTGGTTTCCTGTGCGGCGAATATCGCTGCTTCAAGAACCTGATTTACATGAAGTTTTTCTCCTACGATATTGAGCATGTTTCGCCCTTTTCTCAAAAAACGAA
>NYTD01000190.1 GCA_002683315.1 Deltaproteobacteria bacterium
ATCTACATGGTCTTGGTTTTACGGGACCACCATGATATTTTTGTGGGGAATTTGTGCCGATTCGTATGAGTCGGCTCTTTGCGGTTTTTGGGTTGGTGAAATTACTCTAAATTTGGGTGTGATTTAGAGTTTTTCTCCCTGTGAGACTTTCTTTTTGAAGAAGAACTTGCCAAGAATGATTGGGATGGATACTTTTGAGATATGGAAAAAAGTGGGTTCAAATTCGCTAGTTTCGAATTTGCTTTTCAATTTGCTCCAATGCTTCTCTAGAGAGACCAAAAGACGAAGCTATTTCTTGTAGGAAAATTTTTGCTTTGGGATCTAAAACATTATTCACCCAAGCCACTTGTACTTGTATGTAAAGAAACATCCGCAGTATTAGAAGATCGTGACGACATATTTGAAAGAATTCTCTAATAATGTCTTGGTAATCGACGATGTTTTTTTTGCCCAAACTAAAAAGAGACTTTGATAATGCTTTGAATGTTCCACTCAACTGCAGTTCTTGTTGCAGGTTTTTCGCTTTTTGAAGCTCGTGTTTGCAAACGGAACCATCAAGTTGCGCCATATGACCCATGATATAAAAAGATGCAATGAAAAAAGCAGCAGATTTCGCTTTTTCAGTTTTGGGTGGTACAACTGAAGTTTGTAGATCCAAAAGGTCGGCGTCTTGATTCTCAAGGCCCATTTCGATCAGTTCCAAAAGAAGTCCTTCTTGTACATGATTGATACTCTCGTGAATGCTGCTTCCCCAAGCCGAAAGATCGACAGTATTTTTGGTGTTTTCCTCTAGATTTATGTAAGGAATACGGTCAAGAAAAACACCTTTTCGCATACGCATGAGTTGCGAACCGCGCAATTGGCCTATAATCGGATAGTCTGGTTCGTAGGTGTTAATTAAGGAACCGATAATATCTTTCCAGTGCATACCTTTGCTTTGAACAATGAATACAAAACCCAAAGGCTCTATCTTTTGGAGAATTCCCAGCATAGATAGGTCGGTGTTTTTCGTTCTTCGGAGAGCATTGGAGAGTAGGTCTTCGAAGCGCTCCGCAGAATCATCATCCTCCAAAGGGAGCAGAGATATGAATGGCCGCTCATGCGGACCTGAAGATGTCATCCAAAATAACGCTTCCTTCTTCGTATCTACTAGTTGCTCTAGTACATGCATTGCATGAGCGACACTCCCTTTTATGGGAATTCTATCCACGCTTCTCCATAGCTCATCTATATTGACGGTCTCCGTAATTTGTCCATTTGGACCAACACGATTCAACATTATATTGCTAAAATATGCTAATCCTGGATACATCAACAGGTTGTTTTGAACCCAACTATATATGGATAATAACAAATTAGATGGAGCTATAGAACTATACAATCGAAGTGTTCCTGATGAATTGATATCACCAAAACCTTGAAACGTACGCTTATCAGGTGGGGCGGAGACCAAGGATATCAAGTTTTGTAGCTGTTTCTTAGCAGGATCTTGTGCAAAGGAAGTAATGATGATCCTTGGATGTGTCGAATCCAAACTTGGACAGGTCCAATACCAAAAACGGTCTCCAACATGTAGTTCTTCAAGGGTTTGAATTGTGGATTGAGTGGGTTTCATATGAATGCTCACGGATTGGTAACTGTATTTTTTAGAGTTTCGAACTGTGCGCTCAACGCCTTTAATGTATTTATCTCGGCATCGAGAGCGTCAATTGTTTCTCTCAATGAGCTCTTCATCTGGTTGCGATTCTCTTGTAACCACTTGCTGTCATTCGTATTGTCTAAAACTTCTTTGGAAAGAACTTCAATACGATTTTGGTAGTATTTTGCGCTCGTCACAATCGCTTGCATTCCATCAAATTCGGTTAAGGTCAATATAACTTGGCTTATATCGTCTATTTGAATTGCTTCCTCTTCTTCTGTTACTTCTCCCCTTTGTGAGAGTTTGACAAGTTCGGTTAAAGTTGCTTGGATTTCAGTATCTTTATTCGATATATCCCCCTCAAAGAGCTGTGTTAGCTTCTTCATCTGCTCTTGTAGCAGCTCTTTTTTGATAGAATTTTCGTCCATATTTTTCTTGAGAGAATCTTTCATAATTGATTTGCTTTTCTTTATCCGCAGTGAAAAGAATTCTTGCCGCGCAATGAGATTTTTTTCCTGTTTAATCGCGGACTTGAGTTCCTTTGAACCTTCCAATTCAACAACTGCTTGTTCTTCTTCTTCATCTTTTCTTCTTTCTTCTGCGGTTTGTGGAGACGGAGTGGAAGGGGCTGTAAGGTCGTGTGTTGGATCTGCTGTCTCATCCCACTTTCGAAAGAAGCATTTTTTCAGCAACCGAATTTGCTTTACCATATCTGGTGATTTGGCTGCTTTCTTTAGCTGACTTACCGGTGCATTCCCACCAATAATATCGAAAACAATCTTGCCGTCAATGTACGTGATTCGCCCAAAGTTAAATCTTGTTGTACCTGCTTTTTTGCGCAAGGCCTTTCCTGTAGCCTTAATCTTTTTGCCTTTCTTATCTCGAATGCTCAAGGTGATTAGAACCCACTGGTCTGTTTGCGGGTTTGTTGAACCGGTATAAAAGAAGTTACCGCTGATTTTTCCTTTTCCAGCAGCGATCTTTCTCAAAAATCCTGTTGACTTATCGTGATGCTGTCTTTGCAGTTCTTCTTTTTCGTCATCTGTCATACTCATTATTTTATTTTTCCTCGTCCTAATTGTTCTTGACGTTCTTTTGCTCCATCGACAATCGTTTGGATATAGTCTTTTAGACTTTCATTTGATGTTGTTTCTTTGAAATTTTTCATCTCTTTAATACATGCACCAAAGGATTTTTGGAAAGTTTTAATGGCCTGGTGTAATTTTTTATGATCTTTTTCTATAAATGTTGAGTAGCGTTTATGTGCAATGGCCACATCGCGAAACAGTCCGCTTATTCCTGACTTACCCGATATGAGTACTCCTGCTTCTACCGCAGCATGCTTAACAGTTTTCCAAGACTTATACATTTTTTTGTAGGTTTGCTCTTTATCTGGATCGTTCAATTCAGGCCATATAAATACTTCCGTGATTATGAAGTTGCTTTGCTGTATTTGTGTTGTTCCTGAACCAAACTTCTCTAATTCCTTGGACAAAATCCCAATTTTTTCTTGATATTTTTGTATGTGACGAAGCATACTTTTATTTTTGCCTGTGCATTTGTCTTTTAAAATCTCATTGAGATGAATCTCTATCTTTTTTTGATCTAGCGCGGCCTTTGTGTGCTTAACCCTCTTTGCTTTTGGTTCTTCTTCTTCCATGAATTTCAAATGCGATTTCTTGAACGCTACGATTAATTTACTCACACGTTTCTTGTTGAAATTGAGTTTATTTTGAGTTTTTAGGCTTGGCAATGCTCCACAACTTTCTGCGCTTGAGAATATTTTTTCCCATTCTGTTTCAGCTGTATTCCAATTGTTTAAATCAATAGCTTCACTAAAATCGAAATTTTGAACGGTAGAACGATATTGTGCGATCTTCGCTTGAACTTGATGTATTATGCCGTCAATAGTTTTATCAAATTCTTCATCCTTCCCTTTGTTTTGTTGCGTGACTTTGATGACTCCGACAAGTGCTGTCAATGCAGTGATTGCATTATCATAGGTTTCTCGCTGCTCGTTATTCACATTGTTTTGGTCAGGAATCCAATACGCTCTCACATTCTTTACTGCCTTTTTTATGGAGGGTCTTTTGTCAAGCAGGCCAGCATTATAGGCATTTTTACAAAGCGTATTCCAACTATTAAGGAACTCGTTGCTGTCCAATGTAAAACTCAGATCTGTAAATGGATTTTCCCAATCATATACATCAGTATCGACACAACCTCCTTGCAGGTTTAGGTGCATTTGAAGTTCCATAACAAATTGTTTTGCTTTTCCAATTTTTTTGTCTCTCAACTCTTTTTGAAGGGACTTTTCTTGTTTAATTCCTTTTTTTGCCTCTTTAATCCCGTTTAAATGTTTTTCATTATCTTCGGAACCCAAATCCTTATTTTTTTGGAGGGAACGATCTAATTGCGCCAACTCAGAGTGAAGTTTAAATTCTTTTTTTGTTGATGCGCAGAGTTCTGCATTGATCTTTTCTTCTTCATGAAGAGATAAGCCTGAAGGAATCTTCTTCTCCATTTCACCCAGTAAGTTGGCACTTTTTCCTATTTTTTGCTTCAGTTCCTGCTTTTTCTGTTGACACTCGATTCTTTTTTTTCGAGCTTTTTTCTTCTGTCCCTTGGTCATAAGTTCTTCTATTTCTTCTTGCATCGTTGCTATTGTGTCTTGCAGATTCTTTGCACTTTCTAGTGTCTCTTGAATCTCTGTTCCTTTCTGAACAAACTCTGTCTTGAGTGGACTGGTACCACTATCGGGCTCATCCAAAAAGATGGCGTCTTGAATAGAGTTCCAATTCGCGTTCCATCGTTGTGCTAATTTTTCCGCACGAGTATGTTGTGCTATTTTATCTTTTTTGGATTCCTTTATCGCTTGCTTCAGTTCGCTCGCTTCTCTTTTTTCGGCATCTGTAGAGTCTGGTGGTGTCCAACCGCTTTTAGATTCTTTGTACTTATCTTCGAATTGCTGTACGTTGTTATCATAGGATGTTTCCACAGAAACTTTTAATTTTTCTAAACAATCACTCATTGGTTGATGTATCTGCCCCACCTTATAGGTCTCGGGACTTATGTAATGACAAAGGTTAACAATAATAGTCTTGAGTGTCGTTAAGTGATCGAGCTGGTTTTGTACTTTCGCTTTTCCACCTTCTGTTGTGAAGTCTTTGTGGGCTTTTTCATACTGCGCAACATAATACTTTAGTTCTTTATATGGATCGTAATTTGGTGGCGGTTCATATTCTATGTCTTCCTCTTGTGAAGATTTTTTACCCAAAAGATTAACAGAGCGAAGAGGCTCTAATGTGCTATCAACATATTTTTTTAATCTTTGTATTTTCGTCGGTGATTGTTCTGTCTCACTCGGTGGGAATTTGGTATATGCACCGCTTTCATTCCCTTCGGGCATATAAAGGCCATCGCTTTTTGCAGCATCGATTGCATCGTTCAAGTCGTCGGCGACATTCGAAATATCGGAGGGTTGTGGAATTTCACGCTCTGTGTATGGGTGATTCGCTTCTTCTTCGGATCTGCTTTCGGCGAGAGTTCTTTGATAATCATTTGCTTCTTCAAGTGCCGCCTTAATTTCAGCTTTTTTCTTTTGGTCTCTTTGATTTTCTCGTCTTTGGTGCTCTTTTAGGCGGAGTGTATTCAATGGTCCCAATGTCGATTCTGCGACGATTCCCTGCCATGTTTTACCACGAGAATCGGTTTGACTGGATTTCTTCATCAGCAAGTCTCGAATTACCCCTATAGATATCTCTGGATTATTTAGATCTGCTTCTGTTATACCCCGTTCTACAAGAAAATGAGTTGCTAGAGGATCTCCCTCCAGAGCCAGCACAGCCATAAGTGTTTTGGCATGGATACCGCTCGATGATATGAGTTCTTCTCTCGCAATATCGTCTCCTGCGGCTGCACGTTGCATCAGATCGTTCACAATATTTGCATGACGAATATCGCCCCCCATAAAGACTATTTTTTTTGCTCCTTTGATAAAAGTTGAGGTGACATCAATGCCTATTTTGGTAAGAGCCAGAACTGTCGCCGTCGGTAACGCGCCTATGGCCTGAGGACCAACTCCAGCAAGTGTCGTTGCTGTTGCAGCAAGACCAACACTCGCGGAAGCCGCATCGAAGCTAGTCGAAACGAGATCAAATCCATTGCCTGCCTGTTTTTCCAGCAAAGCCTTTCGTTCGTTGTCCAACGCATCGACAAATGAACTTCCATATTTCGTTTCTCCAAGATTGACCGCTTCCTTTGCCTTTTTTATCATGATCTCTGTTCGGATCTCGGTTCCTGCTGTTTTCGCAATTGAAGCAATGGTTTTGCTTAGGTTAATTCCAGCTCCCAGTACACCGACAACATCCATGACAACCGTTCCGTGTGTACCAACAGAGGTCGCAACATTCACAGCCTTCGAGCCTTTCTCTCCAACCGCTTGGACGATCTGCGCTCCCGTTGTGATGACAGAACCTGATTTTTCTATAATTTCTCCAACTTTTTCTCCTTTTTCTACTGCCCAAGATGCTACTGAATCCGCAGTTTTTGCGTATTGACCAAGATTCTCCATGGTACTGTTTTGAACCTTCCACATTCGATTGAGGAGTTCTTCGATGATTTTCTCCTTTGACAGTGATTCCATCCCGGGAATATTATTTTTGATAAGATTCACAACAGCATCTATATTGGTTGGATCTTCGATGAGAGACTGTAAAACATCTTTTCCAAATCCAAAGCCATCTTTGATGTTTTTGATTGTATCTTTTAATTCCTCAATATTTCCCAGACCTCTAGTAGAATCGATGGCTGCATTTGCAGTATCAATAGAAGCAAAGCTGGCACTTACTTTGTCTTCTTCATTGAGAAGATCTGTAGGATTACCAAGTGGATTGTCCTTTTCAAACTCTACTTTGTTAAAATTTTCTCCGAGATCTTGGAGATTTCTAGCTACACCATAGAGCGCCAAACTTTGCATGACAGCATCTACTGCTATATCGATATTTTCAGGATCCATAGCCATAGACAACAACGAGGTATTTAGCTCAGCTTCACGGGCCTTAATCTTGACGCGTTCTTCGGCGTTTAGTTCTCGCTCAACTTTTCGCCACGCTTGAATCTGTGCGACAAAGGCTGGAGGCCAAAACTTTCGATTAATATGACTTAATGTAGCTTCTATTTCACTTGTACTACAACCAGCATCCTTCAATTGGTATGCTCGTTCAAGAATAGCGTCGTAGCAGGCATATAGAGCTGTCGCTTGCTCTTGTGAAAGCGCAGTTGTTACTGAATTTCCACCTCCTTCTAAGAAAAAAGTTGTTGTAAAAGCGGAGTCTTGTGAAATCTTGTTGATGATATCGTTAAAGACCTCTTGCTCTTTTTGCAACGCTGTAGGAAAAGTGCCATCTTCACAAACAGAATAATTATTCTTAATGTCATTTTTTACCGTATTTCGTTCGTCTTCATTCATTGCAAGAACGTGAATTCTAGCCGACAGTTTTTGCCCTTCCATAAGCCAATTATTGGGTATATGATTCTCCATCTTTATGAGAAACTGTCCTGCTTTTTTTTGTATCGCATTTCGTTTTGCATGTACTTCTTCTGTTGCCCCGTCTAAGTCATATGATTTTAAGGCTTCAAACGAGACGGTAAAATCATCTTTACGCACTCGTAGCTGGCTCAAGGATTTTTCGATTTCTTTAAGAACCGATACACGTTTTGCACCCGCCTTCTCTGTCTCCTCAATTGATGCATATTGAAAGGCGGCCAATTCTGACCGACACTTATTTGGATGTTCTTCAATACTCTTTTCGATCTTTTCCACGATATTTTGCAAAGGAGAACCTGCATCCAGATCTGCGCGAAAAGATTGGAACTCGGTGACCATGGTATCGAATTCTTGAAATTGCTTCTTTAAAAACTCCACATGCTCTTGGGTGCATTTACCTTGTATAATGTCCAATAACTTGATCGCTTCCTCACCATCTGCTTTACTTATTCGTGAAGACTGAATCAGATTTTCGATTTCGGTATCTGTGAAGAGAGAACTATTTGAAACACTGGGCATGAGACTTCCTATTTAGAGGATCACAACAAAACGGGTAGCGAATTCAAACCCAATTTTCCATATCTCATGAGTATCCATTCCAATCATTTTGGGCAAGATCTTCCTCACACAAAACAACCCTCTTCTAATTGCAGCCTATGAGCACCGAAGTGATCTCCCAGTGATTTTGCTATTTCAATTTTTTTATCCAAATAAGAACCGATAATATACTTCTAAAATATAGAAGTTCATAAGATTTAAAGGCTACTTTTTTTCTTATATTAACTTTTTACATTAATTTAGGAACTACTGCCATCAGTTTTTGTATCATGGGGTATTTGCCAACAACGCGAAGTATCGAAAAGAGGTTTTGCCGAAGTATCGAAGAGTACGAGAAAAACCGAAATGGAAGAAGCTTTCGAGAAAGGATGGTAG
>NYTD01000191.1 GCA_002683315.1 Deltaproteobacteria bacterium
ATATCTACAAAGTTCTCACTGGGTATATGCTCTGCCTCCATCTTGGATTTTTTATGTAATGATCATCCTTTGTGCCTTGCGTCTGTCTCTCTCTTACCTATATCCTACGCATGAGATTGAGATATACGCTTGTATTATAGGAATATTAATCGGAGTGTTCTTCAGTATTCAAAGAGTCCCTTCTTTTATTTATGCCATCAGTGATGCACCACGAATTATCAAGCATGGGATTCGCCAAAGAAATGTATGGGCATATGCAAAAGAAGATCAATACCTATACAAGGCTGCACGAGCAAATCATCTAGATGCAATGTATCGTATGGGTGTGCAAGGAAACTACGACTACCTTCGTAAAGCCGCAGATATGCGGCATGTACCTTCTATACTCTCCTTGTATCATCAAGAGCCAGATAAACTAATAGAAGTTCTTACTGCTGTTGATGAATATCATCATATTGAAATACATAGAACCCTTGGAATGGTTTATTTTGAACGTTCAAATTTCAATAAAGCCAGAAAACATCTCTTGCTGGTACTCGCAAAAGAACCGGACAATATACGGATTAAACGTGCTTATGCATGGAGTTTACATCAAAAGAATCCTTTTTCTGCACAATCAATACTATGTAAAACTGCCGAAGATGGAGATATCGAGTCTCTGTTTCGTCTTCAAGAATTACAAAGAATCATCAAAAATAACGATATTCCTTTTCCCTTTTCTATCCCTGAGGTTCCTCATTTTCCAGATCTTCCCTACATAAGACCCAAAACTGCTATCCTGGAGTATCTTCCTTCGTTATCCATTCAAACTCTTCGAAGCATAACAAATAAACTCGGAGTCGATATTTGGAAACAGTGTAACGCGGAAGCAGTACTCAAAAAGAAGCTCTTCTTGGCAAAAATAGGTCACGACCTATATCCAAGGGAAGATGAAGAGAAAACGAAAGAGAATGCTGAACGTATCTTTGATGTATTGCACGATTTATATCACAAAAACGAACTGTACATTGGCGAACAAAATGATGAATTAATCCCTCTCCTTCTCCAATACGAGACATCATTGGAAGATTTACTCTATCTGGACCCATCATACGCGAATCATCTCCATGACCACCAAATCACAGAACTTATCAATAAAGCATTTGCTCTGGCATCACCAGATCTAAAAAGATGGGTACTATCTCCAACAGGAACGAAAAAGTCCAACAATCTAATCCGTTATTGGGAAGAGACTCTCCTGCCTTTCTCTGAAATCATCATGGCAAAAGAAGAACTCATCAAGTGGCTCATAAAAAATCCTAAAATCCCATTTCCTGTTACCAAACCATTTATGTTAGAGACCAAGGTTTCTCAAACCCTGATTCAAGAATATCTAGTAGGTGCACAAACAGAAGACATTCGAGTTCTTGCACATTCATCACCGAATTTTTGGTATGCACTCGCCTTTCTATCCACCAATAATATCAAGAAAGTGATATTGAGTCTTGAATTAAGCACAAAAGAAAAAGAAGAAAAGCTTCATCAATGGTTCTTCCACAACAAAATCCAACGATTATATGAAAATAGTATTACATCGATCTATGCAAAAAGCTGTCGGAGTCTTCTCAACACCATCCTCGACAAAATCAATACAAAAGAATTAGAATACCGCCCCTTCCCGATACGTCTGTATGCGATTCCTTTTGATAAATATCCAGAGCAAGTCCTGACACTTATACTTGATGAAAGTCGTTCTCCCCTATCTGTTCTTGCAAGTATTCGTAAAATAAAAAGATATGGAAATATTTATGACTTCTACACAGAGGACATACGAGAGACAGGAATTTTGATACAAAAGAATAAGCGATATCACATTATTCGAAGCTACCTGCTTGTTCGTTCACTGATGAATAAAGAAATTATCAAGAGAAAGATGTTCGAAAATTAAATATTACCCTTCACTTTCAAAAGTCCTTACATACAGAAATCCTCAGTGCAAAGTAAGTTTATGAAAAGAAGGGATTCTACTTGAAAGTTAAATCTAATTCTCTTAATCATTCATATATCTGGAGAGTTGCGATGTCATCGATATATCTAAGTGCCCTTGTTTTTGGAGGTATCCTTATCCTGTTCAGTATTTTGCTTGGAGGTGACTCCGACAAAAGCATTGAAGCAGATAAAGATATCTCATTCGACAAAGACTTTGATTTTGGAGATATTGACGCGGATGTAGATGTAGATGCGGACGTGGATGCCGAAGCTGATGGCTCTATGCATGGTGATGTAGACAGTACATGGCTTCCATTTCTTTCCATGAGATTTTGGACTTTCGGATTGGCAAGTTTTGGAATGACTGGAACTATATTGGATTTTCTTGATCCAACATCCAGTCTCACTTTGCCTATCTCTATTGTCATGGGCATCAGTATTGGATGGGTCATCGCATATCTATTTCATACATTAAAAAAAGAAAAAGTCTCAAGCATCACAAGCACCAAAGAGATGATTAGTGAAGAAGGAACAGTTATTTTACCGATTAAATCTGGCAGTATGGGAAAAATTCGAATTAGTCTCGGTGGTGAAGTGGTTGATCTATTTGCTCGCTCAAATGAAACGATTGAACGTGGAGAAACCATTCTTGTTGTGCATATGAAAGATGGAATCGCAGATGTATGCACTCTTAATAAAAATAAAAAACGACAACAATCAAATAAACAAGGAGTATAGATATGGTTATTTTTGCCGGTCTTCTCGCAGTAGGCCTACTGATTGCTCTAACAATCGCTAGAAACATGCTGTTTATTGGAAAACCAAACGAAATTTTGGTCATTTCAGGAAAAAGCAGTACATTAGAAAATGGAACACAAGTTGGGTATTCCAAAGTAATGGGAGGAGGAAGAGCACTACGAATACCTGTATTGCATCAGATTGAAAGTATGCAACTCACAACGATCCCCATCGATATCCAAGTAAAAAATGCATATTCGAAAGGTGGTATTCCACTTGACGTGCATGCTGTAGCAAATATTAAAATATCTTCCGAATCCAAGCATGTGGGAAATGCGATTGAGCGTTTTCTCGGAAGAGATCCTCGAGAAATTCAAAGAGTAGGTAAAGAATCTCTAGAAGGACATTTACGAGGTGTTTTGGCAAACCTAACACCCGAAGAAGTCAATGAAGACAGATTAAAATTTGCACAGCAACTGATGGATGAGGCCGATGAGGATTTTGATAAATTGGGGCTTTCTTTGGATACATTGAAAATCCAAAATGTCGCAGATGATGTAAACTACTTGGAAAGCCTTGGCCGTCAACGCATTGCTGAGGTTATTCGAGATGCAGAAATTGCAGAAAGTAATGCAATCTCAGAAGCCAAACAGACTGAAGCAGTAGCAAAACGTTCTGCAGAAGTTGCTGCGCAGAAGTCACAAACTGAGATTGTTGATAAAGAGAATGCTCTACGAGAGCTTCGTGCTGATCTAGAAGCGAAGGTCCGATCCGTAGAAGAAGAAGCCAAGGCAGCTGCAGATGAAGCTAGGGCACAGGCAGAAGCTGAGCTACAAGAAATCCGTGGTAGACTGGCTACCCTGCGTCTAAAGGCAGAGACGATCCTCCCATCTAATTTTGCAAGGCAAGCTGCAGAATTCCGAGCAGAGGGATCCGCTGCTTCAATTGAAGAGCGAGGGAAAGCCATGGCTGCAGTTCTTTCAATGATGACCGAAGCATGGGTTCGAGCAGGAAAAGATGCCAAAGATATCTTCTTGATTCATCAAATTGAAGAAGTCATGACAACTGTTATTGAACGAATGAAAAAAGTAAATATAGACGAAGTTTCTTTGATAGATGGTGGAGATGGACAAGCTCTACCAAGACACATGGCCAGCTACCCTGCAGCTGTTCGACAAGTCCTCCAAGAACTCCATAGCACAACAGGTGTGGATGTTACTGGGATTATCAATCAACAACTCCTCTCAACAAAATAAGGTGCTCCAATGGATATAATTTTAACCCTAATTTTTGTATTATTCTTGATGGGAACAGCTGGTGTACTTGTCGCCAAAAATCTCATCTATGTCTGCGGTCCAAATGAGGTTCTCATTTTTTCCGGCGGCCAACATAAATCTCGCGGGTATCGTGTCATAAAAGGTGGTAGAGGAATGCGTATCCCTCTGCTTGAAACAGTAGATCGTCTTGATCTCAGCAATATGATTATTGAAGTGGCTGTTTCCAATGCATATGCCAAAGGCGGTATTCCATTGAGTGTTAGTGGCGTTGCCAATGTAAAAATAGACTCAAAATCACCTTCTTTGGATAATGCCATCGAACGATTCACAAATAAATCTAGAGATGAGATCATCAAGATAGCAAAAGAAACCTTGGAAGGAAATCTCAGAGGGGTATTGTCTCAATTAACTCCGGAACAAGTCAATGAAGACAAAATCACCTTTGCGGAAAAGCTATTGCACGAAGCAGATGTTGACCTAAGCAAGCTTGGCTTGGAACTTGATACATTAAAGATTCAAAACGTTACCGATGAACGAGGATTTTTGGACTCCATCGGTCGAAAACAATCTGCAGAACTACTCAAAACAGCTCGTATCGCAGAAGCTGAGGCTCGATCACTCTCCGCTGTACGAGAAGCAGAAAATATTCAAGCTGCACGACTTGCTGAAATTGAAAATGAGCGTAGCATCATCGAAGCCGAAGCTGAAAGACGCATACGTGATGCACAAACCAAAAGAGAAGCCATGATAGCAGAGCAACGAGGCGAAGTAAAAATGCTGATAGCAAAAGCCAATGCTGAAATCAAAGTACAAGAAGCTCGTATTGAGCAAGTTCGTCTCAAATTGACGGCAGATGTCTTAGAACCAGCCAAAGCTGAATCAACTGCAGCGAAACAAGAAGCCAAAGGTGATGCAGCAAAAATCATTGAAGATGGCAAGGCTACAGTAAAAGTACTCAATGAAATGATCGAAACATGGGAACAAGGTGGAGACAGTGCTCGAGATATCTTCTTGATGCAAAAGCTACAAACGATTATGTCTCAGCTGCTCTCTTCTATCGATGATGTGCACATTGATAAAATTACAGTCCTTCCCAGTAGCGATCAATCCGGCATTGCAAATACTGTAAAAATGGTTGAAGAGATAAAAGCTGGAACAGGTGTGGATATCCCTCAACTGCTAAAGGACTTCAGCCAGAAATCATAGTATCTTCAGGATATAATCTAGGCACATACTACAGTATGTGCCTTTTTTGTATCGTCCTATCACAATTTATCCTAGCGATCTCATCGTATAATGGTACCCTATTATGGTAAAGAATCGTTATACAATCCCAAAAGAGGCACTTCCGTTGTTTTTGTTTCTGTTCGCCTGCAATCCTACTTTTATACCGCAGGAGCTCATCTTTTCCATCCGAGATATCACATTTAGCCCCTATGAACCCGCTATTTACCTCGTTTCTTCTGTACAGACACAAGAAGATAATGTTTGGGATGCACAACAACAGAAATTTGAAATGAAACATCACGGTGGTACTGCCTTTTATGGTTCACTATCCTTGTATGTTCTCACAATCCCTTGGGATCAAAGTACTCTTCCTCCATTGGGAAGAGTAGTCGATAGTATTCAGATTCAAGCTCAGCAAAATAAGCCTGTAACATTTTCTCTATCTACACCCATTATTGAATCCCAAGAAGAATTGTACACACTTTTATATATTCAAGGAGAAGGTACGATAAATGGAGATCTGCTTGTATATCCAACCATATGGGCCGATCCCAATAAATCTGATACATGGAGTTACGAAATACAAAGTTTTCGGTATTAATAGGCTCTGATCACAACGAACCTACAGAGAAGTTACTGCACGTGTTATACGGAATAACTCATATCATTTAACAGTAGCTCTAAGAATGGAGACAGGTAATGAATAAGGATCTATACGCTGTTTTGGGTGTATCTCGCTCATCATCTCAAACAGAAATAAAAAAAAGCTATCGTACACTCGCTCGAAAATACCATCCAGATGTAAATAAAGCTCCTGAAGCGGAGCAGAAATTTAAAGAGATATCTGCTGCATTTGCTGTACTTGGTGATGAAGAAAAACGTGCTCGCTACGACAAGTTTGGGATTGATGGACTAAGAGAAGGTTTTCATCCGGGTGGTGGCGGCGGCTTCGGAGGTTTTGGAGATCTCGACGAAATCCTTGGAAGCCTTTTTGGAGGACGATCCCCATTTGGTGGAAGAGGAGGAAGAGGTGGAATGGGTGGAGGCTTTCCATTCGGAAGACAATCCCAACCCAAAGGAAGAGATATGGAAACACTGCTTTCCATAACAGTTCGACAAGCATTACTTGGAGGTTCTATTTTCGTCCCCGCACTCTCAAAAAATATTACACTTCCTGCACATGTATACGATGGTCAAAAAATTAGGCTATCAGGAAAAGGCCAACGAGGACCTGGTGGAAATGGAGACCTCTATATTATTCTATCTCTTAATATTGAGGAGCCTTTCCTAAAATTCAATGATGATCTTCTTCTACCTGTTCCTGTTACACTGGGTCAAGCATTTTCTGGTTCCAAAATTCCTGTTCTCCTACCAGAAGGAGAAACGAAAAAAATATCTATAAAAGCTCATACTCAGGGTGGCCAAAGACTTCGTTTACGCGGAAAAGGTATCCCACAAAAAGGAGGAAAGCGAACAGATCTTTTTGTACAAATTCAGATATTAGTTCCCCAAGAAAATACAGACGATCTCCAAAATGCCATTGCAGTAATCGAACATCATTACTCATCAGAAGAGACTGAATAGGTATAATCCGTCCGCCATGTACGAATAAATGAAAGCCATTTATGCAAAGAAGCATTGCGACACCAGTATGCAGCCACTTGTCTTCTACGATTAATGAGAGCATTCAAGAATTCTATAGATCGGCCAGCGGGTAGAAAAGCTTGACAAAGTAGTACAATATCCCCGGTGGGAGTGAGAGACGAAGATTTCCAACTGGATGTCATTGGAAGTGGAATAGAATCTCTCTTTGCAATATCTGCTATCTGCTGACAAAGACTAAGCCATATTAATGCCAAAAGAGGATCTGAAGTCGCTTCAAAAATACGAAACTCAACACTTTTTTTATGAATGATGGAATGCGGATTAATTGCTGAATGACGAGCAATATCTAGACATATCTCAGAGATACTCTCCGCTTCTTGAATATATTGACCATCTGTACTTTGAGATAAGGGGACACAGTAGCCATTATTATATGTTTTACAAAAATAGCCGTTATGGTGTGCAAATATACGGGAGGGATGAACCAAAGTAGCAATGGAAGGCTCAAAGAAGTACCACCAGTGCAAAAGATTTTTTGTCGTACGTACAGATTCTTCCCATGAAAGATGAAGATGCAGTCCCGTATTTTTTTTCAATAAAAAACCAAATGTTCGCAAGTCTTTCATCACATTCATGACGTTCATCATTTCGTTCACACCTTCTTTTCCACACAAAATCGGTGATACAATCTCCCATCCAGCACTTTCATCGTAGACTACTTGCCATTGGGTATAATCGACACTCGCTGTATATTGAGGTGTACTACGCACACGCTTGGCTCCTAAAGCTTCGCGAAGAAGATTAAGGATTAATCTTGCCCTTCCTCTCCACTTCCTAGATTTCCAGTATGAATTAGAAACAAAATCATTTGCTGTGAGTTCTATTTCTAATCCAAATCGCCTTTGTGTATCAATCCAAATATTATCCCACCACTCTCCTTGAGAGTTAGCATGATGGTGACGTTCTACGTATGCTACAGAAACTCGAGAACACAATGGTTCTGCAATATCTTGAATCCAATAGCATTTTTGAGATGGAGTTTTTTTTGATACATTTGCAGCTATCAAGTCATGAAGACTGAAAATATTTAGGTCTCTGCGTTTTGATGCTATCGCCTTGCCCATCGATTTACTGGGAACCAATACATCCGCTCCCAAAGGAGCATTTTCCGTAACATGAATCCAATCATTAGAAAAATAATGTGTGATAGAATCTGGATCTTGGAGTTGTGAAAAAAAGGGCATGTAAAACTCTACTATACCCTTTGTAAACAATCATCTTCATAGAAAAGGACTATTCTATCGTAACATTACCTTGTTCATCTAATGCAAGTTCTACCATTCCAAACGGGGTATCTACATCGGTAATCGCTTGAAAGTCAACTCCAAGTACTGAGGAACCAGACAATAAACCAACCACTGTTGAGGCAGCTTGTAGCGTATCCACTCGGATAGGAATACGAAGTTCTTTGTTATCGTTTCCTTCATTAACTCCGTGAATCAACTCATCTAGATTGTCACTAACTCCCTCAATCAGGGTCCCTGAACCAAGATCCAAAGCATAGTCAAATCTTGTAAATCGAAGGTTTGACGCATGTTCATTCTCAACATCCAAAACAAGATCAAAATTTGCAGAATCCAAACCGACATCTCCAACTTCGATGGTTTTAAAAGAGAAATCTGGTTTTCTCAGGGCTGGAAAATCTCCTCCCGCATCATAAGGTAAATTTACTATATAATCTCCAGAAGATGATTGGGAGACATCTGGTTCTGAATCATCAAGAACAATACTGCTTTCATCCAGAAGAACACCAAAATTACCATTCACTCCAAAAGGAAGACTGTCTGCTCCTCTAGAGGCTTGAACCATATCATATAAATTGGTAAAAACAATATCTACAGGTAATGAGAACTCACTATCATTTGCTGGGTTTAGGATTAGCCCATTTGGATCTTCACCAGACGCCCATTCGATATCCGAAAAAGATAAAGCATAATCAAAATTATGAATTGAAAAACCTACGGGATTTGGGTTATCTACCGTAAAAAGGAAGTCTGTTTCTATTTGCTCAAAATCAACATACCCTACACTCAACCCTGAATAGTCAACGCTAGGCATAAGGCCATTCAAAAAATCTTTATCAAGAAGCTCTGTACATCCTGTTGTCATAGCGACAAGAGACAATAGTAATACTTGTTTCATATTCTTTACTCCTTCGGTTCCATTGTATTTATTGGGTAAAAGACTCAAGAGAAGATCCCAAAAAGTAAACGGGGACTTCCATAAAATATTCAATATCTTCACCAAATTCTTTGGATTGTGATGAAATAATCAAGACTTTTGGTCTATAGATCTTGATCTCTTGTAATATCTTTCGTATAACTTGCGGTTCAAGTTCAGAAACAGAAAATTCCGGAAAGAGTTGTTCATGTGAAACAAAATTCATATGCTCTGATCGAAGTTTGTTCATCACATTCATTTGTATGTTCAAGAGATTTTGATCACTTCTTTCATGAATACTTTGATATTGAACATTGTATTGTTCAATCATTGCAAGTGTCTCATCTTTTCCCGAAATGAAAGCAGAACAAGAAATAATCGGATCATACACACGAACCAGTGCATCTTCATCACTCTTGAAATCACTTGGACACATATATTCTTTCAACATCATTAACACCATACGTTGTTCTTTCGTTGCTTGTGGTACAACAACCCCCCAAACTATGGAATTTTTTTGATGCTCTTCATCGGATATAAACATCGCATAAGCATTATTTGATAGTGAAAGAGATACTGGTGTCGTATAATTTGGTATCGATGTCGGTACGTTAGACAGACCAACTTGAATCTTTTCTACAATGGCTCTTCGATATGCTTTGCCATCCCACCCTAGAAGAAGAGCACTACGAACAAAATATTTTGTATAGAAGTTGTGAAGATCAATACTGGTAATTGAAGCTAGTGATTGTTGGCCACCAAAAATAAAATGACCATATGGATGACCAGAATACAGACTCTGTACAAAAATATCGTATGCAATCGATTCCCTTGTACTCCAGTCTTTCATATATACAAAGGATTTTTCTTTCACCTCATGCTGTCTTTTTTCAGGCCACATTGGATTTACTAGACTATCGAGCACCTGATCAACGATTTTCTCTTCTTTCGATGTCGGAACTGGAATACGAAAACGAATTCTCTCTCTACCTACATCTATATCGACATTGAGTTCCGGAGGAAAAATCACATTAGCAGCCATATATGCAAGTCCTTCTTTTCCTACTGGATCAGATGCAGAACCCACATGTATATCTATTTGAAGGACATCGAGATTGGATTCTACAACAATTTGCTCATTCCACTCTTGCGCCTCATTAAATGGAACGATCTGCGATACATTTTTCCAACATCCAAATAGCCAAAAAAACATCTTCACCCCAACAACAAATTATCTATGTGATACACAATATGAACATATATTATAATGTTCTTGTTCTTTCTCGTAACCTTTATTCTAATCAGATCTATTATGCATTCTACAAAAGACGAAGTTATCGTCTCAAGTCTTATCAATGAACCTTCTCTTGAACACCAAAAAACAGGATATGGGCTACTCATCAGATTTGCCTTTCAATCGTGGAAAGGAAATCATTGGAAGACACACCAAACTGCAATGCAGGCCAATACCTTGCTTTTGAATATTCTAGAATCACAAAATCCAGCATTCATATCTCGATCCACCAGTGGCTGTGAAGCAGTGTTTGAAGAACCTATGAAACTATTACAAACAGCCATTCTTCTAAAGTCTTGCATTCAAAACCGATCTATTCCAGCAACCGTTATTTTATACAAAGATCAAGGCCATATGGAAGAGAATATCTGGATATCAAGCATGGAGAGACAGGCTGAATACATTGCGTTTTGGGATACTGATAACGAGACACTTGTTATGCCTTCTTTAAAAGAAGGAATCGAACTACCGATTGGTGTTGGACTACTTCCAGCCTCCAGAAATATACAAAAAAGATTTTGCATGTCTTTATGGACTTTGCATATATACCAAGATGAGTAGCAAAACTACGATGATCGCCAGTAAGACAAGCATCATTCTAGAGATTGTAGGATTCGGAAGATCTTTTTCATTACCCTGATCCTTTAACGATACATCTACAAAAAATTCTTCCGTCAATTCATGATGAGTAATTTCTTCTGATGTCGGAAAAGGATTCTCAAAGATCTCTTCCGTTTGAAAAACGATATCCATAGGATCTGTAGCATCTGGCCTGTATACCTTATCTTCTTTCGATTTTTTTTGACAATACCTTAGCCAGTGAGAAGGCGGTTCTTCACCAAGTAAAGACAATACTTCCTTTGGTGCCTCTTTACGCTTCTCTGGATCAAAATTCAAAGCAAGCTCAACAAAAGACGCACATAAGGGGTGATCAACCTTTATTCGCTGCACATATTTCTTAACTCTTATACTGTGTAAATCTTCAAGAAGATCTCCCAACAAGATATGCTCTCCCAAAGCAATTTCCAGAATAATTACCCCTATTCCATATAAATCACTCGAGATTGTTCCTTTCGGTTCTGGAGAAAGATATCGATGATGACTTGTATACATCGTCTCTTTGTTTTGTGGTCGTCGTCCAAAGCCTTCAATTAGAATTTCTCCATCTTGTGTAAGATAGATTAATCCTGGGTGTACATCACCGTGAATCCAATCTTGGGCATGGACAAAAGAAAATAACTCATTCGTACGCACCAGAATATACTCTAGAATTTCCCTGTCCGAACACCCTCCTTGAGTGATTAGCTGCTCCATCGATATACCATCTTGATATGGAGCCAGTATTGAATTTTCCTCAAACCACATAATGGGAACAATATTTGGATGCTGAACCGCAGTATGAAAATCTTCTCGAATATGAAGATCGTCTCGCAACGAGACAGAAATATTGGAAAGATCATGCAGACGAAATAATTCACCATTATGCTCAGCATGAAACATCGGTCCCAACCAACCTTTTCCCAAAGAAGAATATTGCTGCATCTTGATAGTCCATCATTTGGATATATTCAGAAAAAAAAAAAGCCAAACTGATTTTCAGTTTGGCTTAATAGTTCAATGCAATAAAGACTAGTCTTCTTTTGCTTTCTTGTTTTGAACTGCTTTACGAAGGTTTGTAGTAGACTTCTTAACAAGCATAAGGTACTTACGTACGCGAGTTCCTGCTGTCTTGTTCATCTTTTCACCGTCGAATTTCTTGGTGTCTTCTACGATTTCGTTTACGAGCTCTTGAAGAACAGCTACTGATTCTGTGATGTCTGCGCGTGCACCTGGCTCTCCATCTTTTTTGATTGCAAGTGCTTCGTTCATTTTCTTTTCAAGTTTGTCATGAAGTGTTTTAGCCATGATAAATCCCTATATAGTGTGTTGTAATGTGATTAACCGTGTGGTTTAAGCCACAAAATAGATATACTGCATCTTAAAAAAACGGCCACAGCAAAAATGAACTTTTTCTCATTTTTTTTAAAAAAGTCTGTTTTTAATCGCTGATTGTTACCCCTCTATGTGCACATAGGATATAATAAAGAAAACGTACAAACCATGGA
Source organism: Deltaproteobacteria bacterium (assembly GCA_002683315.1). Lineage (GTDB taxonomy): Bacteria > Myxococcota_A > UBA796 > UBA796 > UBA796. Next base: position 12,435 of record NYTD01000191.1, read on the forward strand.
GAACAGCGTGAAAACAGCATTTTTTAACACTTCTATACTATTATGTGGATTTTTAGTGGCCTGCGGGGACACCGATAAAGACGGTCTTTCAAACGCAGAAGAAAGTGAATTAGGTACGGATCCAGAATCCGCAGATTCTGATGGAGATGGACTAAATGACTTTGAAGAAGCTAATGAATTGGGAACTGACCCAACCAAAAAAGATTCCGATGGAGATGGGTATTGGGATCCGTGGGAATTAACTGAGGGAACAGATCCCACCGACGCCGAGAGTAAAATTTATATTGGTGGATGGCCATACCAACCCAATAAAGATACTGGTGGATCCACCGCAGATGCAGAACTATCTGTAGGCTCTTCTCTTGCACGAGTAAAACTTCTCGATCAGTTTGGAGAAGAAGTGGATCTATATGACTTTTCCAAGCAGGGAAAACTAACAGTTATTGATGTTTCTGCCATTTGGTGTCCACCATGTCAAGGAATAGCCTCTTGGCTTTCAGGGCAAGGCGACAGCTATGGTTGGGGTGATTCTTATCCCACTGTCGCTGAAAAGATTCACAGCGGGCAGGTACAATGGATCACTGTTCTTGGAGAAGACAATCAAGGAAACATCCCAGAAGTCGCTGATCTTGCTCGCTGGTATGAAGACTATCCGGATCCAAACATTCCTATTCTTGCTGATACACAAGACAGTCTGTTTAAGCTCAATTACTTGGATGGTGGTTGGCCCACTGTTTTTGTTGTCGATGGCAATATGGATATCGGTGTTGTTCCTGGTAGCGGAAACAATTTTTACCGTGCTCTTGATTACATCGAATCGCTTGAACTAGACTAAATCGCATACAATACCATTAAACATTACATAAGCCGATTTTATCGGCTTTTTTTATATGAAATCAATCTCCTCTATTATCTTTATCATTGTCGCAGCTGCCGTAGCTGTAATGGGATGGTTTGTGACCCAATACTCTTCCATTCAAAAGACTACACAAGACAATATCATGATCATCGCACATCGAGGCTCATCCAGTACAGCCCCGGACAATAGTCTCATTTCAATAGAACAAGCGCTTATTTCCAATGCCGACTTCGTGGAGATCGATATTCATCTAACCAATGATGGTTACTTTGTGGTCTTACATGATCACATCATAGAAGAAAAAATAATTATTGAGCAATCTTTGGAGACAATCCAAAGTTTTGATATATCGATGCCCGACAAATTCTCGGAATCCTACAAAGAGCAGCAAAGCCCAGATCTTGAAAGGGCTCTTGAACTAATACTAACCAAAAGCACGCCGCTTATTGAATACAAAAGGAATCCACAAGACCCTGAAAAACACGCTAGGAGAGCTTCTAAAAAGTTGCTGCAACTGCTGGACAATCGTGGGTGGGGCAAAAAAGTCATGATTCAGAGTTTTGATGTGCAATTCTTGGCATATTGTCGTGCAATGAATCCAGATATCATGCTTGGATGGTTGATCATGGATGAACTTGTTGTTCACCTCGAGACCATCGAACAAGAGATCAATCCAGAGATTGTTGCATGGAAAAGAGAGAATCTGACAAAAGAGAACATTAATTGGATCCGCGAACGTAGTGACGCGCAAATATGGTCTTGGTATGGGAGAGAAGATAAAATCAACGATCCTGCCTTTACACTGGATATGATCCAACATGGAATTACGGGAATCATCACCGACTATCCAGCACAAGCCTATGTGGTTCGAGAATGGTATCAGTCTCAATAGTTGCCCTAATGAGTAAATTACGATAAAGACGCGAACATACTCCCGTAGCTCAGGTGGATAGAGCGGCAGTTTCCTAAACTGTAGGTCGAAGGTTCGAGTCCTTTCGGGAGTACTTTCTACATGAGAACGACCAATGATATGGAATGATCGAGATCTATATACTGTTGAGCGATTTGGTTCTTCCTCTCCTCAATTATTCATAGAGCTACCTCACGGTTGCATCCATATCGAAGAGTATGAACGATTTACCCAGAACATCTCAGAACTGCCTGAAAATCTTGTCGATTTCTTTCTGGTGAATACCGATATCGGTACTCCCGAACTTGGGTTTGAAATTGCAAGACTTATACAAGAAAAAGTCGGTGTTGTCGTTCTTCGTTCTCGCATTCCACGAACTCTTATCGATTGCAATCGAATCTTATCGCTGAATGAAGAAGCATATAAAGAAGGAAAAGTTACTCCTGGAATCCCTTCGTATGTTCCTCTTGATCATCATCAATGGTTAAAAGAAATTCATCAACGCTATACAGAAAAATCCAAAGAACTCTTTGAAGAGGTATGCGCACAAGGCGGTTATGCAATGATGCTTCACAGCTACGCTCCTCGTTCTGTTGGAATAGACTCCATCGATCATCAAATTGTAGAAAAACTGCACTGGGCATATCAAGATAAAATATATAAAACTTGGCCTCTTCGTCCACAAATAGACTTCATCGCAAAAACACAAGACAATCAATGGCTTGGTGCAAAGGAGAGAATCTTATCAATAAAACAAAGAATGGAAGCAGATGGTCTTGAAGTGGGAATCTCATCTACATACCCGATGCATCCTGCAACGACAGCATATATGCACACCGAAAAATATCCAAATCAAACCTTGTGTATTGAAATTCGAAGAGATCTGCTAATGAAAAAATTTCGTCCATTCACTCAGTTAGACGCAGACCCACAGCAAATTCAACGATTTGCTCGGCTTATTGGATTGGATTTTTTTGAGAGAAACGAATAAACTTATGTATCATCATGTATAAAGTACATATCATCCCTCAAAATGGAGATCTATAATGAAAGCTAATAATATGAAATACAGTATCCCTGCAGTTGGTGCAATTGCAGTCTCAATGACAGCATGTCTTGAAAGCACAAGCGGTGCAGCTGGAGAATGGGAAGCTACCGAATTCAATGGACAAGAAACTGCGGTTCCATATAGTACATACTACGATGAGAACACATATCTTGCATTAACAATGTCACTTGACTCAATCGATGCTGAAGGTGGGTATGCAACTGCAACTTGGGAACTTACCGGTGCGACTGCAGAAACAACGTCTCTTAGCGGAGACTATGTAATTCAAGAAGATGGTTCATACGATATCCTTCTCAAAGCATCTTCCGGTGCACCAAGTGAGATCAATCTCATCTGTACACTTGCAGAAGATGAAATGGATTGTACCACAGGCTCTATGAAGAGCACCGCTTCTAGTGACGCTGCCGACTTAGGTCCTTCATACTTTATTCAGGCAGCTGCCAAAACTGAATAAAGTATTACACATCAACATTACGCAAAAGAGGACGTTATCTGTCCTCTTTTTTTTGTTATTACTGTCCTGATCTATTGGTGCATATTGTTTTTTATGTATCCACAAAGGAGGTAACAATGAATTCATTCTTCACAAAAATAGTTGGGGTTAGTTTTGAAAATCCCAATGGCTCTTCTCGTCAAGACCTCATCACAGAATTGGAAGGACTCCCCTGCCCTCTCACGCTCAATCGAGAACACAACAATCCTCATGATGAAAATGCAATTTCAGTCATGGATTCTCAAGGTCGCCAATTAGGTTTTTTATCTCGAAACATTGCTGAACAAATGGCGCCAATTATTGATTCTGGACTTCTCGTACAAGCTCACGCCATTCAAGTAACGGGAGGATGGCCGCTAAACTATGGAGTAAATATTCAGATACACTACTATTAGTAGTGTCTTCAATTACACTCGCCTATCAGATCACATGTGCATGTACAGTCGGTTTGCGCAATACCTGAAAGACCATCAAAATATGCAGAGCAGTCTTGAGCCAATTCTGATAATTCTCCCTCAAAAACAGCATCGATGTTTTCAGTGGTGTCACATACGACTTGATTGAATGAGTCATCATTAAGAACGGTTCCTTCTGCATCATAGGCTATTTTATTGCAAGAACATCGATAGGTGTATGTAGGTTCAGAACATCCCATCATGGTGCTCAAAAAACACAAACCAAAGAAAGAAAAAATTAACGAATGTGAGAAGACTAATTTCACGGTTCCACCTCTTTGCTTTTTTTCTTATCCGGTATGAGATCTTTTCTCACCCAAATATTCAAATATGAGGCTCCTATCTTAATACTTACCGATGTGTATTGTTCAGCAAAAAAATCAGGAAAGTCTTCTGGAGGTTTGTGCGTTATCTTTTTGGGTAAAAATACGTCATCTTCTGGAAGATACATATCTGGAGACTGAGAGAAAACATACTCAGGGTTGCTACGTTCATGTCCGGCAAGACCTGAACCAAAATCTTTTATCGGTGTTCGTGCTATTACACGATCATTTAATCCCCACATATCGATCGTATATCGTTCAGCATAAAACGGTATGACACCAACAGAATGGATTGCTATTTTTGCATATGATGGCGTATTTGCTCGCACCCATAATCCTGCAACGCGCCTTGCTATTAAATTTTGAGCACGATCGTGAGCCCACGTCAAACTGCGCTCGTACAGTCGGGCTTGTGGAACGATCCACAAAATAAGTAAAACGATTCGACTCCATCCTCGAGATTGTGCCAACAAGAATCCTCCAAGTACAATCGGAACACAAACAAGAGGAAGTAAAAATCGAGATGTAAACTTAAAATCTCCTCCTACAATCACAACATAAAGAACATAGGCTGTATACAGCATCAAAAGCGGACGAAACTTTTCATATTTCCATCCCCATATCAATGAAACCATTAAAAATATATGGTATTGCGCATAGAACTTCAGATACAGTACACCTCTCCAAATCGCAAGTCCACCAACTTTTGCATAAAAAGTATTGGGTAGAAAATCACCATAATACCAAAAACGCCAGACGCTGAGAACAAAACCGACCCCTATAAAAGTCGCGACTTGCATAAGAAAAGAACGAAGGTTTCTCTCACGCCAAAAAAGAAAAAACTGAAACAAAAAGAATACCAAAGGAGTCTCTGGACGAGTTCCCAAAGCCAGTGAGAAACAAATCATACTACGCCAAGAATATTTTCCTTTTGCTCGTAATCCCCAAAAAATAGCCCAACAAAGCAATGCCGAAAAAAAGATACTTTCAAGACCTTCTACCGCCTCCAATAAAATTGAAGCATCACAAGCCAATAAAAGCAAAGGCCAAAAAGGAGGAACGTCTAGCACTTTACAAAGGGAAAGCACACCATAAAATAACAATAACAAAGAGCCCAGACCCAGCACAACAGAAGCATAAACGGGATCTGCTCCCATAGCAAAAACAGGAACAAAGAGAAGTGTCCATAATAAATTGGTAATTCCCTCCACACGATCG
>NYTD01000192.1 GCA_002683315.1 Deltaproteobacteria bacterium
CAGTGCAATGATTCGGTCATTTAATGGAGAGCCACCACAATTGATGCGCAATTCATATTCATTTTCCCAACCGGGAGCCAATATGATGGAACTTCCATTTCCCGTGCCGAGTGTCATGGTACTACAAGGTGCATCTATTCCGCATTGCCAGTTGTGATAGCAAGCAGATCCTCCGCCAGTCGTGGTAAAGTAGGTCGTAGAACCCGTCCAGTTTGTATATGAGTTTTTGGTGACAGAACCGTTGAGATAATCCCATGTTCGCCATCCGCTAATATCAGCATTTGTGCTCATGACATCTTCTTCCAATACCCCAGTCGCTTGATTCCAAATACGAATTCTCAATCGACCCGTTGAGTTTACACAACCATCCAAAACATTGTTTGTGACATCATCTCCAGATGTGTTGATCCATCCTGAACACTGTGTCCATCCCGATGGTGGATTCGGATCACAATAGCCACTTGTTTCTATATTTAACGTACCAGAGAGATTCGGATCACAATTTCCACTTGTGATACTCACGGGGTCTGATATTGCGACACTTCCATCACCCAAGCCATCATTGGGAGTTACAGAACAGTACCAGTCGTCTCCACTGGTTGTGTCTGTAGCAAGAATGGTATCTCCTGTGTAGGTTGTCGTGCCCGTTACACCGGTCCAAAGAGAACCATTTAGAAACCACTCAATCCTATATAGAATTGCGTCTCCATCTGCATCGATTGAGTCGACATCAACGGAGCAATACAGATCATCGACTTGTTCAGAAGGAGATGAAGGTGAAATGGATACTTCTGGTGCTGTAGGAAGAGAGTTTTCGACAATGACAGAAGTGGAGTCTTGGGTTTGTTGACCGTCACTATCTACCGCACTGGCAGTACATACCACGGTATCACCAACACTTGCATTGCTTGTATCGATACTTAGTGTGCTTCCTGTGGAAATAGATTGCATGCCAATACTCCATTCGTAGGAAACATTGATGGTGCCATCTTCCAAATCTGTAGCACTTGCAGAACATGTCAAAAGGCTGCCAGTGTATATTCCTGTACTTGGTGTGATTTGTACAGGAGAATCAAATATAGGAGCTGCATTGGAGATGATTGCGGAAGCAAAGCCTTGTACATTTCCAGAAAAACCATCTTCGACTTGTGCCGAACAGAGGATTGTATCTCCAGAGTTGATGGATTGTGTTGAGATATCAAGCTGAGATGTATTGCCCACAGAACTGGTGTTGTATGTGTCTCCTGTGGTGCTGTTTTCCCATGAGAAACCATATGTCAATGTTTCGCCATCTGGATCTATTGCAGATACAGCGCAAGAGAGTACATCTTGCAAGGATGGGGAAGTGGGGGTGAGCGTAACTGAGGAGATGACTGGGGCACGATTATCTATGGTTACACTTGTAGAAGAATCAACAGTAGCTCCTTCATTATCTGTAGCGCTTGCAGTACAGGTAGCGATATCTAGAGGCATAGAGCCGGTTGTGGAAAGATCTAAACTTGCTCCTGAATAGCTTGTGTTCCCAATTGTCCAGACATAGTTTGCACTTATTGTTTGGTCTATATCGACCACTGTAGCCGTACATACAATGATTGTATCGTTATAGACGTTTATGTTTGGAGTAATGGTTGTCGTGGAAATGGTGGGTTCCGAATTACCAATGGTCACAGTTTCTGTGGCCATGTTTCCATCCATGAAGCCGTCATTTGGAATGACCTCTACCGTCCATTGTTCTCCCACTGATGTGGCACTTGCCGGAATCGTACTTGTCGAGTACGATGTGCTCGTTCCGTCTTTTTTCCATGCATATGCATATGTGATGGGATCTCCATCTGTATCTGAAGCCACAATGGAAACTTCAAGAGGATCGGTAGAGATGGGATTTGATGGAGAGATGATCAAAGAGGTTATCTCAGGCGGTGCATTGATATGTACTGTGGTGGATGCGGTCGCACTTAGACCACTGCTATCTTCTGCTCGAAGAATAATGGTATGGGTCCCAGTAGATAACGATGCATCGGAGAAAAGAGCAGTACCATTGGAGTCTGATGGGGTTGTAGATATGATACCTTGCTGGCTGGAGCTCCACTCCAAAGAGATATCACTGGGAAGATCTTCTTGATCTCCAACAGTCGCTTGAAAAAGAATCGGTTCAGCAAAGGCGTATACATCTCCGATAGTTGGACTTTGGATGCTAACTTGAGGTGGTGTTCCGACATAGAGTATATGATTACTGGTACATAATCCTCCTGCATCATCTGTGACACGTAAGGTAATGGTGTGATTACCTGGAGTTAGTCCATCATAGGAAAAAGCAAGCGTACCACTTGAGTCTGGAGGGAGACTGTTGAAGGCTCCGTCGATGTTGGATTCCCAAGAGATATCCAAAAATGCGTTGTTGGTATCCGCATCGCTCGCCAAGCCTCGGAAGAGCACAGATTGACCAGAAATAACTGTATGTCCATCCTCTGGTTCTGTTATCGAACATTCAGGGTCAGAGTTAGCCTCACCAACAGATATGGTTAGACTTTCGGCAGTTCGTTTTCCTCCGCTATCTTCCACACTAAGTGTAATGGCATGCTGCCCTTCTTGTAGACTGAGATATCCTTCAATCGAACCATCGCTTTGGATCTCAGAAGTAAAAGGAAGAATCCCATCAAGGCTTGACATCCACTCATATGACAGTGTGGTAACGTCGTCTTCGGCATCGGATAGCACTGCTTGAAATAAAATAAGTTGTCCACTGTAGTATTGTTGATCAGTGACTGGTTGTGCGATATCCACGATGGGAGGTTGATTGGCAATTACATTGACATTGATCTCTTCAATGGCGGCCTCTCCATTTGGATCAACGACCTGGACTTTTATACTATTTTCGGACTCGGACAAAGTGGCAATACATGCAGAGGTACCATCGACAAGTGGGGGGGCTGCTGGACATAATTCTCTTTGATTGGTGTGCCAGCTGATGTCCAAATCCGATAATTGGTTGTTATCGTCACCCACAATCGCTTGCAGCGTGATTTCCTCTCCTTCGTTAATGGAATCTCCTTGTGAATGGGAAGTGATGGTGACGGTTGGGACTTGATTGTATGTGGATATTACTTTTTCTGAACAACCAAAAAAAAGAAGATAGAGCATACTTTCTCCGAAAAAACAGTGGTACAAACAAATGTAACATATGAATGAGTATCACGAACGATTCGTTCGTTTACACTTTTGGTCTTTTCTTTCGTACGTACAGTTTTTTGGTAATCTTGGCGATCACTTCTCCTTGTTTGCTGAGGACTTGGGTTGTAAAAATAGGGAAATGTTTTTGGTTGTCTTGTACCTGGGTTTTTAGCTTTTGGATGGTCTCTTGATCAATAGAAAAGGTTGCATACATGGTTCCCGTTCCCGGTGCGACAAAGTCAATTTCTGCTCCCTTGTCCCACACGACACATTCTTTTCCAAGATGTTCAAGTAAGATGAACATAAACCACGGGTCACACATACTGTATAGATTGCCTCCAAAATGAGTGCCAACATAATTCTTATTCCAAAACCTCATCTTCATTCGTACGGTAATGGATGTGATGTCATCATTGTAATTATCGACAGATATACCTGCCCCAAAATATGGGGGCCATAGCCAGATCCATTTTAAGACGTGTCGAACAGTCAGTTTCATTGAAGTTACGTATGAGATTAAGGTTTTGAGAAGTATCCTTCTATATAATAATAAACTGTAGAATTATTGGATGTCTGTATGTTTAAAACGCTTCCACTATCGATGACGAGATGTGCTTTTCCTTGTGTGAATGCAGTGCTGTTACCTCTATAGCATGCATATGAGAGTCGTTGGAGTTTTATGATAGAATCTTGACGAATATGCATGTAGGCTTCATTGGTGATGCATGTGGTCACAACAAAAACTTGATCGTTGGGGATCGTGAGGAGATCAAGCTGTGAACCAGCAGCAATCGACCCTGAAAAACTTCGGTATGGGTTTTGACCTTGATTGACGGATTGTATATTCGGATCGGCGAATGCATCGGAATACGTGTGTATGAGTAGCGATATAGTTATCGCTAGAGTTGTAATGAATCTCATGATTAACCCACTTAAAATTTGATATTGAACCCAATTCGTGCTTCTTTCTTTTCTATATCGAAAGATAGTGTGATCGGCATATCATCTACTTGAACCCCAAGTTTCGGGATAAGGCGTCCACCCATTTGATCATGCTGATACTCAGCACCACCAGTCACTTGAATTCGATCATTGAGAGAATATGCTCCCATCACCTCACTGCTAGAGGAGAGTCCATTTTGTTGATCATGTCCGAATTTCTGCGTGCCGCGAAGCTTGAAATCGCCCATTTGCTTTTGGGCTTGGATACTCAGATCATGGCGATCTTGTTGGAAATCATAGGAATAATTACCCATAATGCTATCGAACTGTCCGGATTCTTGATGGCCGAGGTACGCTTTAAAAGTATCAGCTTCACCGGACTTTACGTTCGCTGCGAGGCTTGCACCGAGCTTTAGGCCTTTGTCATCGGCCTGGTCATAGTTCAAATTGAGCTTGCCAGTTGTTGGATTGAATTTTGCGCCACCATTGAATTTGGTTGTACCATGTTTGGTATCAAGGCTGATACGCATATTATCCAAGTCTGAACCATTTGAGCTACTCAGGGCACCATTGATTTTTGTATTCTTTCCAAAGGTATACAACCCAGCGAGTTCATATGCACTCAAGCCTTTTTCATCGAAGTGAACTTTTCCTCCAATGTTCTTTTTATCTGTACCAAATCTTCCTGATACTTCTCCGGAGGTTCCTTTGCTCGTATTTTTGACTTGTACAGCCGAACGGAGATTTCCTTTATTGTATTCCAATTTGGCTTTTACTTCTTCCAAAGCTATATTTTGGAAGGATCCCAATTTGGCTTCTAGTGTTGTGGATAGTCCTTTTCCTAGTTTGAACTTTGTCTTCAGTGCTGGGATATCCATGTCTGTGACAACTGCCGCAGCCGCTGCAAGTATTGCCACAGATGCGATCGTATATGGGTGTGCTCCAACCCAGCCTTGTACGGCTTCAATAAGCTTTGCACCTTGTGGGCTGGCAAGCCAGTTCTCGATGATTCCTTCTAACTGTTCTCCAGCTTGTGTCGCCGCTGTTTTTATCAGGTCTTCGTTTTGTAAGGCAGGATTGGCCGTTTTATCTCCTGCATATTCTAAAATGGAAGATACGGCACTTTCAACAGCACCGAGTGCGAGACCCTTTAGCTCATCTTCATTGATGATATCGTGAAGAGCCTCGTATAATTTGGGACCCAGAAAGCTTCCCAATGCCGAAGCATAATTACTCACTCCTTCTTCTTTTAGCTTTTCACGAACGCTTTTTTGTTTTTCAGCATTTGATGTCCCACCTGTTGTTGGTGAAGATTGAGCAGGAGCTTGCTCGTTATCTGTCATGACTTCGGATTGAGACTGTTTGGATTTTGACATGAGGTGGTACCACCATTCTATTTTCTTTGAGTATAGTGCCTTATGTTTATCACACAAAATCCCGCAATGTCAGTATGCATAAAAAAACCTTTTAAAATAGGTTTTGGGATCCATTTTAAAAGGTTTTTATTTGATATTAACAACGTGAAAATATAACAAAAATTAAGGGGATTGAATGCACAGCAACCGAGCCTTGGTAGACGTTACCTTTGCTTCAGTTTGCTATATATAAATGTACTGTGATGATGAAGTTAGGTGTTCATGCTCATTCGACGTTCTTCATATTGACTTTTAATGTGAAGGAATTCGTCTTTGCCCCATTTTTTTACCAGAGCTTGAAGTTTGGGGGCAAATGTAGTTTGTGCAATGTCACTTCCCATTAGGTCACCGAGAGTAACCCAGCCTACAGCAAGAACTTCATATGCGGTGAGCCTATCATTTTTTAGCTCAGCGATTTCAGACATGGCGATTGCAGATGTTGTATATGCCATTGGGTCTACTGCTTTTAAGGCGAATTCTCGCGCCGACTTTGCGTGGATAAATGCATTGGTCATGTCCTTGTCGCGAATCGCGAGAGTCGAACGCAACATTTCTAAATCAGCAAGAGCGACGTAATCATCAATTTGAGTAGCAAGTTTCTCGGATTCTTCAAGTGCGTTCACCGCTTGCTCTGGTAGAGGACTGCTTAGCCATGCAGTGGCTTCTTCAATTTGGAGCCGTATAATAATAGTTTTTTCATTAATCTGTTTGGCCAAAGCGACAGCATCTCTCAGAGTTTGCGCAGCTTGAGCATTCGATTTTCTTGCCGAGTGTGCTTGTGCGAGTCTTCGAAGAAGAGTCAATTGCGCTTTTGGTAAAAGACCAGCGTTTTGCCCATGCTCTAAGGCTTTTTTATAATAGACAGTCGCATTTTGGAAGTGACCTTGTGCCAAGGCTGTCTCTCCAAATTCTGTCCAAGAAGATACGGCAATAGGGGTGTTGGAAGGAGCTAATTCTACTGCTTTACGGATACGATCTTCTGCAAGGTTCAGTTGTCTTGCAAAACGATATGCCGTAGCAGAGAGATGAAGACAATGTGCTTCATCTGCCACACGATTTGCCTTTTTGTGAACCAGGACAGCCTCATCTAATATTTCTCCTGCTTGCACATGTCTGTTTGCCAATAATAGCTCATTTGCATGAGCCAAAAGAGCTGTATGAAGAGCCGATTCATCACCAGTTATTCTTGCAACATCCAGCTGTTGCAATGTTTTATTCACACTCACTATATTCTTCCTATGATTGAGAAGCGGACTGTTGGTTGGCTGCCGTTCGAGCGTCACGATGACCTTTTGCCCATGTTACAAGTCTCTCTTTCGTTGAGCGATGCTCCTCTTTCTTGGATTCTGCTGCAGCATCCAGTTTTGCTCCTTGACTGGCTGCTTCCTGTTCAGCATCAGATGCGTTTTGGATTGTTTTTTGATTTGCATTTGCCAGTCCTTGGGCTCCTTGATTGGCTGTATCAAGATTTCCACGACTCTCTTCACCTTGTGATGAAACTGTATTAAGACGTTCTGAATCTCCTTCTAGTGCTGCACGATGTCCTTCTTGTCCTTGGGATTGCGCTTCCATTTGAGAATCCATTTGAGAAAATGCTTCTTTCATCTGATTGGCATCTTCGTTCATACGACCCATTGCTCTTCCTGCTCCTCCCGGAAGCTTTGCACCGAGCCAAGTAAATCCTTGGAAGATAGTTAGTGGTATTGTAAGTGCTGTAACGCCAGCCATTCTTTCTGGATAGCCATTCATTCTGGATTCACTTTCTTTTTGACGTTCTTTTTGAGCTTGATTTGCTTCTTGTGTTCGTGAAACCGCCTGTGAGTGTGCTTCTTGTGCACTTAGAGCAGAGTTCGTTTCGGAAACAACG
>NYTD01000193.1 GCA_002683315.1 Deltaproteobacteria bacterium
GGTCCAAGAGTACTGGAATCTCTACTATAAGTCTTTGATGCACGTCTCTTTGTTAAAAAATGCAGCGACAGATAAAGGTATATTCCATGTTGGTACATATAGACTTCCGACACATGTCCCATTTGTGAATGTCTTTGTACATATGTGCACACAAATCCTCAATGACGAAACCAAATGGAGTAACGGAAAATTAAGAAGGAGACTTTCTATCAAAGACCAGAATGGAATGACGATGAGAATTGATACAGCATCCAAGAGAGATGCTCTTCGGTCTATGATTTCATGGTTAAGTGATTCGCATAGAGTTCGTAAACATCAAAAAAAATCACCTCGCTCTTTGCATGGTCGTTGGAGTCCTGTCCAAACCAAGAAACGATTGTATTTTTGGTTTGAAGGAGACGCTCCTAATTTGGAATTGACAGAAAAAAGAGCTCAATTTTTTCGTTGGAAAGGGGTTTTCTTACACAGAGAAGATAAATCTGAAAATACAGTCTAAAAGAAAAAGTCCATGCATATTGCATGGACAACGATTTTGCGACACAGTCCGAGTATCCCCGTGTTTGGTCTCTCAACCTGGGTACCTGGTAGAGACAGCAAACACTGGATATCTTAGGAAAAATATTACATTAATCACGGTGGAACACCGCAGGTACAAGATAGTACAAGCCAAAACCGTATCTACAATATACAAATAAATTCCGGAACAATCAAATAAGAAAGAGCACAGGAAGCTCAATTCTCCCAATCGGATGGATGATCCACCACAACGGGTCCCGGAAGCAACTGAGAGAGTGAGTCCGAACAGTCCATAAAGAGCTGGTCGTCAATGGAGAGATGGGACATATCATCTTCGTTGAATAGCAGATTGGGCTGTTTGTAGGAAATCCCAAAATCGAAGAATCGGTTCTCATCCGGATGCTTGTTCCACAACCAAGTCCAGTCCTGACATGCAGTCTCAAAATTGGCACCATCCATCATCAAAGATGAGATCATAAGTGCACGATGATGAATGGCGAACTCCCACATATTCATCGCACCAACCCAGGCCTCTCGCTCTTTTCGATAGGAGTGGCAGTTTGAATCTTCGGGGGTACAGCAGGCATTGATAAACAACGCCCACTCATGCGCCATTGCCTTCCAACCTTTGAAGCGATTGTTTGCTGCGTTCTGCTCCAGCTTATCGATCACCAGTCCAAATAGGGGTGCGAGATGAGGCATGTATTGAGACAGCGTAAACAAATAGTATCGCTGGCTGTCTATACTGTTCTTCTTCGCTTCTTTCTGGGGGCTATAGTTCCAGTTGTGTATGGGTAGGGTCATGGTTGTCTCCTATTGTGGTTCACTCTCGGTGTTCAATGTTGTGTACACACTCAAAAGCCATGAGGCAGAGCAGGTCACATGTTCGTTTTGATGATCGGCAAAGTACTCTTCGATACCCTCTTTGAGTCGATTCAAGAAGAGACTGCGCTTGCGTGAATCAAACTTCGCAGTTGAAGAGCGGGGATTTTCTTCTTTGAGCCATTTGGAAAATGCTTGTGGATTGGCATATACAGTTCCATCCGGACGAAGGAACATGGCCACCAAATCTTCACGCACAATATTGTCTGAATCATCTTGCCACTGCAGTAATGCGGTCGCACCACAGCAATCACCGGTATCAAGAACAATACATCCTTGTTTTTTCTGAAACTTCGGATTATCGATGCGCCCGATAAGATAGTCATACAGCGGATTGTGTTTGTTGACCAAATCCACGCCCTGCTTCTTGTATCCTTGCTCAAAACACAGACGATATACCGTCTTCTTGGATTTGATTTCCAGTGCGACCTCTTTGCTGAGCTTGACCTCCACGATGTGCGCATCAGAATTCTCGGTGCGAATCTCACAGCCCAATCGCTTGAGCATGGGAACCACAAATGCCCGCAGATGCTCATGATTGAGAAGCAATTGCTCCTTGAGATTGGTAACATTGAATCCACCAACTGCACAGAGAAGCTCATCTTGCTTTTCCTTTGCCCGTTTGGCTTGTTCAAGAGCCGCTTCAATCTCAGGTTCTGGATTGTCGAAACATCCATTTCGCATGTTTCGGATGATCTCTTTGAGATCGACCAAACTGGCGATGTCACCAAAAATCTCGTTGGATAACCCATCGGAATAATCATCACCAATCGGCGATAGATCGCGAACTACATTATCCAAGCGCTCATAAATACCTTGTACAATATCAGCATCGATGGTTTGCGGTGCATGCATGTTGTAGGCCATGACCGTTTTCTTTTGCCCATATCGATACAATCGACCAATTCGCTGCACAAGCTTCATCGGATTCCACGGCAAGTCATAGTTGACCATTTGATGACAGTGATAGTGTAAGTTGATGCCTTCTCCACCCGCTTCTGTCGAAACCATAAAACGAGTGTCGCTATTGAATGATGCAACGGCGGCACGTTTTTCATCGATGCTCATACCGCCATGGATCTGTACCACCTGCTCTGCACCATATTTATTAGAAAGACGATCAACGATATGGCTTTGCGTGTTGCGATATTCGGAAAAGATCAATACTTTTTCATTCTGTTTGTCGGCCTCTTTGATCACAGATTGCATCATGTGATCAAACTTGACATCGTTTTTTGCAAGCGCATTGGCTTTTTCAATGAGCGGATCGAGAAGAGACTCTTCGTTTTCAAAGAAATATTGCTCTTGAATCTTGGAGGACAATGCCCACGATTCTTTGTCTTCTTCTACAAAGCTATCATCAAGATCACCCATCGAAAAAGATGATTTGTTTGGCATATACAGATCACGCAAACGATCTTTTCGTTTCTCCAATGCCGCAGCAATCGCAGCATAACTTGATGCGGCCAGTTTTCGATAAATGGTCATCACAAAACCGATTGCATATCCACGCGTACCAACAAGACAGCCCGATGCTGCACTGTATCCACGCTTGAGATAATCTTGCAGCAATGCATCGAATTCTCTTTCTTTCTCACCGATATCAACCTGCACCGCGACGGATTTTTGTCCCTTGAATAGCAGATCACCTTGCATGTCCGTGACTTGAGATTTACGGCTTCGATGAATGCAACCACGCAATACATCGGACGGAATCTGTACCTGTCGAATCTGTGATTGTAGATCAGGGCGAAGAATCTCCAAGAGTGCCTTGAATCGATCTTCACGACCTTGATGTGGGGTAGCCGTGAGAAGCAACATATTGTCCGTCTTTTCGCGAAGTGCTTGTGCAAGACGGAATCGTTTTGTGTAGCTGAAACTCATACCGTTTTGTTTGCGCGTCATCTTGTGCGCCTCATCGATGATGACGATGTCCCAGTCTTTGCTTTGTTTGAGCAGAGGCAAATGTTTGTCGTGTTTGAGTCGATCCATCGATGCAATCACCATTGGGTAGTGTCGCCAATCACGTGCTTCGTTGATGTGAAAATCGACACCGTAGATCTGAAAATCTTCCATTCCAAATTTTTCACGAAGTTCTTCTTTCCACTGTTTCGTTAACCCTGATGGACAGGCAATCATAATGCGACGGAACTTATGCTTGTTGGTCAGCGCCCATAGCAGCATTCCCACTTCAATGGTTTTTCCCAAACCGACATCATCGGCAATCATCCAATTGTACTGCCCACTTGAGAGCAATTTGTGAACCAGATGAATCTGATGCGGAAGAGGGTCACAAGAAAAAGAAGAGAGTGCACCGGTGTTTCGATCCCAGTATTGCAGCGCGTGGGCAAGATTGTACAGGCGTATATCTTCGGCATGGTGCATACTTCCTTTTTGCCACAAGAACTCAGGAGAAGGAATATAGATCAAGCTCTTGAGCGGGTAAGAATGCATTTTTCCTGTTTTGAGACAGTGCACGATGTACGATGGACGACGACCATTTTGCGATATGATTCGACCAATCGTGTTGGTCGGTTCGTGAAGGACCCAATCATCTGCCTGAAAACAAGGTTGAAGTTGTGAAGGCTCTGCTTTGTGTTTACGATTGCTCTCCAAGCTCAGTAAAACAAAGTCTTCATCTTCTCTACCAATGGTAATATAGCGATTGTGAATGTCTCTTTGAATGGAGACCAAGCATCCGATATGTATCTGTGTCATAAAAAACCTCTAGTAGAACATGTTTGTGTTGATAAGATCGCTGAAATTGCGAACAAGTTGATCGATGTCGAGAAAACGATTGTACCCCTGTCGTTCCATGGTAATTTCGAGTGTTGTCATGAACTCTTCCAAACAGGGAATCCAGTGTGAAGATTCCAATAATAGCGCAAGCGTATTCCAAGAAAGATGTCGATGAGGCAACTGATACCAGTTCATTCCAACCTCAAGGAGAAGTAGAATTTCTTCGTCTGATAAATCGGAACAGGAGATTATGGTATCGACTTCTCGTAATCCTCTGTTTATGTTTTTTCGATCACCGTAGATCTCAGATAGATAGTATACACCATCAGGAAGGTCGTACTTATCGCATAGCGCTTCGATTTTACGCATGTTGTACTCTTGGAGTGACATTTTATCATCGTTTTGAACGGATCGAACCACAGAACTTCGTGCGATTTCTTCTTCTTGATACCCTTGTGTACATTGAGAAAGGATGTCATTCCAATCCGTAGAAATGGAGTCTTCCTCAGAATCAATTGGATCATAGGGAGGCTGATTCTCTTGTACACCGATGTCCTCTTCTTCATAATCGTTCTTTTCTTCTGTATGATCGAGATATTCTTCAAATTTATCTTCATCATGATTGGAAACACCCACGTTCAATGAAGAAAAATATTCACCATAAAAACCTTCTAAATTTCTTTTTTCTGTTCGTTTCATACCCAATTCTCCATGCGTCTCGGATATGAATACGCTTGATTGTGTCAGAACGGACAAAGTTGAAAAATACACGTACAGATTTTTCTTCGTTTTTTGAAAAGATAACGATTTGGATACCTAGAAGAATAAATTATAAACTGTCTTTATTCATTGCGAGCAGCTCAATATCTGTACATCCTGCCTGACGAGATGTAGCCAATGCTTTGTCAATGAGAATCCATGGAACTCCAGCATCGGCACGAATCTGAACCTGCTTGGGAGGCGTCAAAAGCATTCGTGTATACAACTCTTCGATAATGGGTGCATCTTGCTTTTCCCAATAGGCTCGAGAAGATACGCGGATTCCATTAAAATAGATGCCATCTTTTCCTATATCAATGGTGGCAATTTGAAGAACAGGTTGTTCTTGCGCGCTTAATGGAAGATCGGTTTGGGCTTCAGGAAGTTGTGGCGGAGCAGCAGCACTGCTTGATTTGAGCACCGCAACCACCAAAATTGTAAAGATGTCGATCAGTGGTGCAAGCGCAGCGACACTGAGCATGGGAAGGGATTTCTTTTTTGTGAACAGCTTTTTCATTGTGCAGGCTCAATGACGATTTCAGGAAACAAGATGCTTCCGTCGGGTGCAGAACCGAGTACATCCATCCAGCGAACGACATCTTCCGTAGTCGATGTGGGCAGGGGAGTCAGTACGATTCTACGATGGGTGGGATCGATTTTCTTGAGCTGCAAAAGCGCCTCATGGAGCGCTTGGGTGCCTTGGATATCCCATGAACGCTCTTCAAGATCATGAGATCGAACATCTGTGGTACGCACCCACGCTTGCAAAGAGAACCCATCATCGACGGTTTGTAGCCAGATTTTTTTGATGGGAGATCCGGGTCGA
>NYTD01000194.1 GCA_002683315.1 Deltaproteobacteria bacterium
GCATATTTCCAGATCTGTTGGGCCGACCATTCGATTGATCGCCAATGCGATACAAGGAGTTCTGGATAAACTGCCACCAGAATTGTCTTCTGATATAATGCGGACTGGGATTGTTTTGGTTGGTGGTGGCGCGAATTTGACAGGGCTTTCTGCGGCGATTTCAATCGTTACTCAGCATCCTGTTGTGGTTCCTGATGAGCCAGAAGATTGTGTGATCATGGGAATGTGGATCAGTCCGGTTCTGGCATAAAAAAAGCCTAGCGACATGCTAGGCTATTGTGCTGAAGAGTGAAATCTAAATTTACAATGCAGGGGAAACCAACTGATCAAATTGTGATTTGTTGAGAGCACCAACATGCTTTCCAAGTTCAGCTCCGTTCTTGAAGAGGATGAGCGTAGGGACACCACGAATGCCAAGTTCTGCACAGAGCGGTCTAGCTTGATCAATGTCGATTTTTACGACTTCTACTCGTCCAGTGTACTCGTCGGCAGCGCTATCAAGCATAGGGGCGATGGATTTACATGGGCCGCACCAGCTTGCGGTAAAATCGACAAGGTAGGCGCCAGAACCATTGATGACTTCATTTTTAAAGTCGTCTGATGTGATGTACTTAGCAGGCATAAGATTTCCTTTTGGTTTGGTGTTCGTTCATGATGTACATATGATTTCTTGAATATTATGAGTCAAGATACGGATACAGACTATTTGAGTATATCCAAAAAGTGTTATATCGTTGTATACTGTAGTCACATGATTCATTTGAACAACAATATTATTGGATTTTTTTATGACCCAAAATGAAGATCGCGTTCACGATTACTGGACAGATGTTGATCGCGTCAAAAACTTTGCCGGAGACTTCTCTCTTTCACGATTTTTAATCGTTATGCTTTCCTTGGAATACACAAAGAGTGATGCAACTGTGGTCGTTTCTCATTCAGAACAGCGGGCTGCTGTTATTTTTCAAAAGGGTAAAATTGTTGATTTTTACGGATTTGGAAATTTGATATCCACAATTGTGGAGTCAATTCCAAAAGGTTCAAGATTTGGAGATGTTGTCGGCTTGGCGATGGCTCAAGGAGCTCGTCATGACGAAGTGATGCCGATGCTTCAAAAAAACATTGCACTTTCTTGGTTGTCTTTATCTATGAGTCGGATCACCGTGCTTTCATTTGAAAAGCCGAAGATTCCGATGAAACTCGGTGTTGGTGTCATCAAGCTTATCTCCATGGGGCTTGAAGATGAATTTTTGGTTCACTCTCCCAAGAGAAAGTATCGAACGGAACAAGAGAGCTCAGTATTTGCGCATCTTCCCGATGGTTTGGTTTTAACCAAGATTGGCCTTCCTCCGGCTGGGTTGAGAATGATTCGTTCCGTGAGCAGTGAAACAATACTTCGTACACTTGTTCAATCGAAAACAGATTGGCAGATCTTTCATCTTCTTCATCTTTTTGGACTTTTAGACATTGAGCCTACAGAGAAAAGTCAATCGACATCACTTACAGATGGCGCTACTGAAGATGAAAAAAAATGTGCAGAACTTCAAGATTGGCTCAATAAAAGCGCAGATAAAGAGCCTCATGATCTTCTTGATATTACACAAGCCAATGAGTTGAATTCCATTACCATCTCAAAAAAATCTCGAGATGTTTCATCCAAAGTACATCCAGATCGATTTGTTGCATATGGACCCAAAGTACAAGAACTTGCACAACGATGTTTTGAACTTGTCTCAGCAGCAGAAGATAAATTATCAAACGAGGAGTACCTACAAGAATTAAAAGCTCGTCTTGATGCAGAATCAAGAGGTGAAGTGTATGTTTCAGAAAGTGCTGAAAAAAAATCTCATCTTCTATATGAGAAGGCCAAGTTTTTATTTCGCCGAAATAAAATACAAGAAACACAAGATCTTGTCGAACAAGCATATACCCTTAATCCATACTATTGGAGGCTGAATTATCTTCGTCTTCAGCTCATGCATAAGCAAAATTCGATGCCTGACTTGGATATCGCAGAGAAAATTATGAAGATAGAAGGATGTAAAGGGCATGAGCGAATGGATATACTTTGTTTTGCGGCAGAGCTATATTATGCCTCGGAGGTGAAAGAAAACAAGGATAAATGTAAAGAGATTCTGAAAACCATTCGAACGATGGATCCAGAATTCCAGCGCGCCAAAATTCTATTTCGCAGAATAAAACGCGACGAAGAAAAACCTCCAGAAGAAAAGAAAGAAAAGAAAGGATTTTTCTCTTCTCTGTTCAAACGGTGAACCGATGATTCAAGGGCTCATGCTCTCCATTGTTTTTTGTTATCTTCCCTTGGTACTGGCTCATTTTTTTCTAAAAACTAAGGTGTGGAGTAAACCCGTATTTTTGTGGTTTCCGATTGTCTTGCACACCATTTTTCTTATATGGTTGGGTGGAATGCAACATTTGTGGGCAAGTGCAGCATTTGGTTTGAGTGTACTGTCAGCGGTTTTATTAATAGGATTTCAGATTTTGCGTAGGAATCCGAGAATGAATGCGCTTGATGTTGTTCATCTTCCCCTTGGACTGTTGTTAATGATACTCGCAGCGCTTATTCCTACCCAAGAGAATATACAGGCCCAATCATGGTGGGTTCCTTTACACATTCTCCTTATTTTTATTGGTTTTGGATGTTTTGCCCTGTCTTTTGGACAGTCGTTGTTATTCCTTTTTGTTCGTCATCGTCTAAAATCGAAGCAACTGAAAGGAATCGGTCTTTTCCCAAGTCTGGAGCGATTGGACAGATTTAATTATATTGGTGCTTCTCTTGGATTTATTGCGTTGAGTGCGGGTGTTAGTGCGGGGTGGTTCTGGGCTCAGAGTGTAGATGCTTGGAAATGGGACTTTGGTACGATAGGTTCGGTTGCGCTATGGATATGGTATGCAATTTCGATCCATGCACGATTAATATTTGGTCGTCGTATGCTTTGGTCTGCTTGGTTCTCGGTAATTGGTTTCTTAGTGATGTTGGTCGTTCTCTTTTGTGCCTATCTTATTGGTGGTTGGCATACGGGGGTTCTATGAGCCTATTTGCGATTGGACTCTCTCATAAAACAGCTCCGATTGAACTTCGCGAAGAATTTGTGATTCGTTGTGGAGACGTTCGCCAGGTGTGTGAGCGTTTACGACAAGCCAAATTAAGTCGAGAAGTGGCGTTGTTATCGACGTGCAATCGAGTTGAGATTTACGCCGTACCACAAGCAGGAATTAAAATAGAAGATATGCATAGATTGATCACGCGCAGCTGTGGTCTTACCAGTGCACAAAATCAGTCTAAGATTTATGCTTTTTCAGAAAGAAATGCTTTGAGTCATTTGTTTCGAGTGGCTTCCAGTTTGGACTCGATGATCTTGGGTGAAGGTCAAATTGTATCACAGGTCAAAGAGTCATTTCAAAAGGCAACAGAAGCCAAAACGATTGGTCCAATTTTGCATAAAGTTTTGGAGCGTACTTTGACGGTAGCCAAAAGAATACGGACAGAGACAGAAATATCGAAAGAAGCAGTGAGCATTGGTCGAGCAGGAGTTGATCTGGCTACGCAAATTTTGGGTTCTTTGGAAGGGAGATCGGCACTACTTGTCGGGGCAGGGGAACATGGAAGACTGGTTGCAGCCAATTTGTGCGGTGGTGGTCTTTCAGAGCTTGTGATTGCAAATAGAACCTTTGATCGAGGGGCTGAATTGGCCAAGAAATTTGGAGCGAGTGCCATCCCTCTGACGGAAGCTCGTCGATATCTGGAGCGTGTGGATATTGTCTTGGCAAGTGTGGGCGGAGGAGGTCGATTAATATCTCGTGAGGATCTTATTGCTGTTCGTGCAAAGAGACGCTATCGTCCTCTTGTTCTTATTGACCTATCTGTTCCGCGTGTTATTGAAACTTCCGCACATGACTTGGATGGAATATTTCTTTTTGATATTGACGACCTAAGTCAGATTATAATGCATGGATTAAAGCAGAGAAAATCTGCAGCCCAACTCGCAGAACAAATCATCAAAGATGAGACAGAGGTTAGCTGGAAAATGATACAAGGCGAAATGTTCAATGCAGATATAGGTCAAATTTACAAGCAAACGGAGCTTGTTCGACAAAATGAGCTACAAAAATTCTTGAAAAAAATGGAACATTTACCAGAAGCAGATAGAGTAGCAATAGAGCAAATGACGCGCGCTTTGACACAAAAAATTCTTCATAATCCCATTCAAACAGCAAAGAATTGCGCACGAGAATCTGAATACGAGCAGCTTCAGTTTTTGCTCGATGCGATGAGTATTCCTAAATCCAAAGACGAGTAAATAGGATTCTGTATGACATCATTACGATTGGGGACTAGAGGTTCAAAGCTAGCACTTGCACAAAGTACACAGATCGCGCAAGGCATAACGAAAGCGACAGGTGTTTCTGTTGAACTCGTCGTTATATCAACACGAGGAGATCGGATTCAAAATAAGCCGTTGGCCGAAATAGGTGGAAAAGGATTGTTTACGATGGAGCTTGAGGCTGCATTGCGTGATGGTAGTATTGATTTTGCAGTACACTCACTTAAAGATTTACCTACAGATGATCCAAAAGGACTTTGTCTTCCAGTGACACCAAAGAGAGCAGATCCTCGAGATGTATGGGTGGGAGCAGCAAATGCAAAACGAGTAGGAACAGGCTCTTTGCGAAGAGGAGAACAGATACAGAATTTATATCCAAGTGTCGAAATCTTGGGTATCCGCGGAAATGTAGATACTCGTCTTGCAAAGCTTGATCGTGGAGACTATGATGCAATCATTTTGGCTGCTGCGGGGATGGCACGTTTGGGGATCCATCGCACGGATGCTTCTCCTCTTCCCATCGGTGATTGTGTTCCAGCACCAGCACAAGGTGTTCTTGGTATTCAGGCAAGAGAAGGAGATACGAAGGTTCATAATATTCTACAATCGATCCATGACCCAGTTACAGCAGTATGTGTGGAAGTAGAACGATCATTTTTGGCCTCAATTCAAGGTGGTTGTAATGTTGCTGCAGGATGTTGTGTTCGTCCTGTAGAAGGAGGTTTTCAGATCGACGCATATCACAAAGGCACAGCAAAGGAATCGGTCTCATTTTTTGTATCTCAGCTGGATGAAGCGCATATAGAGATCATCAATAGACTGAATTCATAAATGAAGATTCTGCACGGTTTCTCTCAAAAAGAACCCATGCATACATTATGTACATCTTATGGTTTGGAACCCGTCCATGTTCCTTTTTTAGAGCATGAAGGACTTACTTTTGACGAGCCGAAAGAAATCCCAGACGTGGTTCTTGTCAGTTCTGCACGTACAATTCAATATTGGGGGGTATGGGGACAATGGATTAGAACGCATAATATTCTTGTTATTGCAATATCTAAAAAAACACAACGAGCACTTTATGATGAGGGTATTTCATCACTCTGTGCGCAAGGGACAGGATCTTTGCTTGTAAAGATGCTTGATGAGATACATTGCTCATCGTTTGTTCATATTGGTGCTGCAGAACTCTCTTCAAAGCTACAGCTAGCGTTGATGGATCAAAATAGACCGTATTCCCGTATTCCAGTATATCTGTCTAGACCGAATCCAGATTTTACTGTTGCAGAAGATGTTATGTTGGGATGCGTAA
>NYTD01000195.1 GCA_002683315.1 Deltaproteobacteria bacterium
GAATAAGTCCCGCATACCAAAAAGTTGCAGCTTCTGCCGCCAAAAACACACCCAAGGGCATTTCTGGAACAATAACTTTTCCTCGAAACTTGACTCGTACTTTCGTATACATTCCATCGCTTGTCAAACGGCGAACTCGTTCTTGCAGACTTGAGAGAGATTGCTCTATTTTTTCTGGATCTAATTCCACCTGAATCTTATCGATGAGTTTTTTGAATTCGTTCTCATTATCTTCGGACATCTCTCTCTCCTTTTTTAATCTACGTCGTGTTCTATCTTAGACAACAACACGCATCAAAGCAATGAAAATCCGCCATCAACAACCAAAACTTGCCCAGTTATCCAAGAAGCTTCGGGCTGTGTTAATAGCCATACTGCATTGGCTAGGTCTTCGGGAACACCAATACGTCCCAAAGGAGTGGCCATCTTCGTTCTTTCTATAAGCAGCTCTTTCGAATTCTCAAGCTCAAGGTCTCCTATTTTGAATGTTCCCTTTGGAAAATAATTTAGGGCGTCGGTATCAATAAGCCCTCCACATACAGTATTGACTCTAATCTTTTGCGGTGATAGCTCTACAGCCAATTGCCGTGTTAAGGCTTCTACCCCAGCTTTCGCTGCTCCCATTGCTGCATACCCCGGGGTAAACAATCGAGAACCGAGACTAGATAGACCTATGATCTGCGCCCCTTCACGAAAGCTACAAAGTTTTGTAAGCAACCAAAAAGGACGTAAAGAGCTCTCCAATGTCAGGTCCCAGTGATTGGTACGCAACTTCTCCATTGGCTTTAATGCTCCAATTGCAGCATTGTGAACCAAAAGGTCTACACTGTCAAAAAATGCTGCCAATCGCTTTAGGTCTTTTTCACTGCGAACATTGGCTTGCATCGCAGTGGCAATGACACCTTTCTTCTGAAGTTCTTCAACAACATCTTGCGCGGCTTCTTCATTTCTAAGGTAGTTAATGATGACCTTGTCCCCCTTTTCTGGGACTTTGAGCGCAATCGCTCGACCAATACCACGAGAGGCACCAGTGATGATAATGTTTCTACTCATATTTTCTCCCTAAGCGATGTTGTGTTTATGGCAAAGACAAAAAATCTTTCGCACACTGAATAAAGGATTCACGAATGATTCCATCTTTTTGTTCTTCCCACATAACCGTATCCATCAAACGAGCGACATGAAGAACCCCTGTCCCATCACTGCGTCGAAGTTGATTTGTACTTTCTCCATCAAATAATAAAAATGCATCTGGATATAGATTGCGAGCATTGGAATCCGATGTATAAATAAAGTCACACCCATCACTCAAGAAAATGGTTGAATTATAGTTATTAAACCATTGTTTTTCAATAGGATTTATTCCGAAAAATCTCAGAGCATGTGAGAACATCGGAGACTCTGGAAGGCAAAAATTCTTGTGAATCGCACGGGCGCCATTTGATGAAAAACATCCGGGTGTATCTGTAATTATCGGGATATCAAGTTCATGAAGCATCTCAAAAATGGCTTCTAAGGAAGCGATTCCAAGAGAACCATATGAAAAAAATGAAGCAGTATCAATTATCACTCCTGCAATGATATCATATGTCTCTTCCAATGCTAGATGAGCTCGAATCACAATTTCTTCTGCTGCATTCTCAGAATTGGGTAGATTTGGAGAAATAGGAAGAAGGAGTGGAGCATCAATTGATGACAGTCGCTCTTCCATTTTCATTATAAAAGAATGATGTGTTTTTTGCATTACTTATCCTCTGGAGGTCTCCAACCATAATGATCGTTCGTAACTCTTGTCACCTGAAATATGGCGTAAAACAAACGACCCTCGATGATTCGGTATATTTTTTTTCCAACTAGATATAATATTTTTTTTGAAGAGCACATTGACGGTTCCTCCCAATAATTAATCACACATGAATATAATCAGACACTGTAGCAATATTCATGTTGTTTCAAATGGGTATTGATGTAATATCTTATGAACGGATTCTTTGCTTCTTTATTGTTTACGCTTCATTACGAATGAAAATAGAAAATTGAAACAAAATATCTAGGATATGGATGCTATCGAAATAATCTGCGTATGAATCGACCACGAACAATGAATACAAAATAATATCAAACTTTTGATGCTTTATCATCAACCTCCCTTTTTTTCGTACATATGTCCTTGGGATATTGGAGCGTCTTTCTTCAACGTGGTTCCCAAATAAAACAACGTTAATGATTCATCAGAGAGAACACCGTAGAAGAATTCCTCGGGCCGTTTCACACCCGGAATAGAAGAACGAACTTTCTTTGCATGAAGAATAAAGTGTGTTCCTTCAAACATTGGAATCCGCTTTTCAGACTCCAAAAGAGTATACTTGGCTGAAAAACTTAATCTTTCATCCATAATTCGGCGATACGACGATTTTTTAAATACCCAGTACTCTATCAGATCAAGTGGAGAAGGCATAATGGGAACTTCCATATAGTCTTCTCCGTCTTTTATTTGATAAGAGACCAATTCCCACCGTCCCTTAATCTGTTGGTATATAGATACCGGTAGTGTACGCATCAATGATACATCTTGTACTGTACTCTTGTCTACTTGTTCTAGCGATTGTGTTCTGTTTGTTGCCGCAGTAGAATCCATCTTTCGTACGTGCACTTCTTGATGTTTCGGATTCTCTTCCTGATTGGATATTGTTTGTTTTGCCGCATTACTTTCACACCCCAATATGGCCAGTAAGATCACCACTAGTCCCTTCGAATTATTTAATAGCATCATCTTCTCCTAATATTTTTCTTGCATTTCAATCTAATATGACATACTGTACAAATGTTCAGTACTGATTTTTTGAGGTCATTATGATTGTACATCAAATATACCCCTTATCTCCCAAAAGAATAACACTTCATACTCCTATTTATCTTTCATACATCAGCGCAGGATTTCCTTCTCCTGCAGAACCTCATCTTGACAAAACTCTCGATCTTCATGAACTTATGGTGGAAAATCCTGCTGCAACTTTTTTTGTTCGCGTATCTGGAGATTCAATGATTAATGCAGGGATTCAAAGTAATGATATCTTGGTTGTCGATCGTTCAAAAGAAGCTCAGCATAACGATATCGTCGTTGCTATTATTTTTGGAGAGTTTACGGTAAAACGTTGGATCAAAGAAAAATATAGAGCATTTCTACAAGCGGAAAACCCTCTATACGATCCAATTGAGATTACAAAAGATTCGGACTTTGAGATATGGGGAGTAGTCACCTACGCTATTCATACTTTGCATCCAATTTCTGTGTAACGCCATGTATGCTCTTATTGATTGTAATCAATTTTATGTATCTTGTGAGCGGATTTTCAGACCGGCTCTACACAATAGACCTGTTGTTGTTTTATCCAATAATGATGGTTGTGTCGTTACATTGTCCTTACAAGCCAAAAAACTGGGAATAAAACGAGGTTCTCCATATTTTCAGATCAAGTCTCTACTCCACAAACATAACGGTATTGCTTGTTCTTCGAATTATGCGTTGTATGGAGACATATCACAACGTGTCTTAGATACGCTCTACGAGTTCTCACCCGATGTAGAGCCCTATTCAATAGATGAAGCATTTATCGATTTTTCTTCTATGAAATCTTTTTTTCAACACAAAGATATTAGTTATGTAAATTATGCCACATCAATACGGAAAAGGTTATGGAAAGATATCCGAATGGGGGTGGGTGTTGGTATTGGTCCGACTCGTACATTGGCCAAGCTCGCCAATCGCATCGCCAAAAGAAGATGTGGTGTGTATGCATTTGACATACCTAATGATGCTCTGCCATTTTTACAAAAAACAGACCTATCAGACATCTGGGGCATTGGTCATCGCAGTGTCAAAAGACTTCAACGATCACATCCTGTGTATACGGCTCTTGATTTTCTCCATCTTTGTGAGTCTATCGTTCAAAAGAAACTCGGTATCAATGGATTGCGTACACATAGAGAGCTAAGAGGTATTCCCTGCATTGATACCGCTATGCCTTTGTATCCCAAAAGCATGCGTCACGGACGTTCATTCTCACACCAAATATCGGATACGACGACCCTAAGCGGAGTGGTTGCTCGATTTTGTGGAGAATTGGGAAGGAAACTTCGAAAAAGAGGCGTTTTTGCTCATACTCTTCAACTTCGTCTGATTCCTCCATATGGTCACTCAAACCGCACTCTATCGGCTTGTACTTCATTTTGCGATACACAAGACACACGTGTATTGGTACGCCATGCTCTTCTTCTGTTGAACAGACTTCACCCCCATCATTCCACCCAAAAATGGAAAAAGGCAGAAGTCCATCTTATCGATCTCCATAATCATCAAAACCTTCCTCTCTTTCATGCCCCCGAAGATCCAACGATCATGAACCTTCTTGATGACCTACAGAAAAAATTTGGAACACACACGATACGTACTGGATTTGAATCTCCGCACTCCCCAGTGGGTACACAATACTGTTCTCCTCATTTTTCTACACGATGGTCTGATCTTCTTACTATAAAAATCTAATATGGGCGCTGAACACGTTTGATGGTTTGCTCTTCTTCTTCTTTTGGGTTCCAATAGCTCTTTTGCTTATCATCAAGGCCTCTATCCAAAAGATCTGTACCTTTAATTTTAAACCCGATTGCAATTGGGGTTACAGCAAAAATATAGGTAAACGTCATCAAGACAAAGGCCAGCCCATCATTGATTTTGTGTATACCACTTTTCCAACGTCGCCATAACTTTTTGAGAATCAAACGCATATCTTTCCTTACCGCAGAGCACGAAATCCTATCGATTCCGACAAAGTTGTGGAATAGTTTCCACACATATCATATATAGCCTTCTTTATTCATGATCAAGGTCTTTTGAACTCATCCTTCTTCTGGGAGTTTTTCATGCTACTCTTTGGGCTCTTTCTTTCTAATTCTGCACAAGCGGCTGATGTTTTCTGGGAAGGCATGTACCGCCTACGCGGACAATATTTCGACAGCCTCTCTCTATCCGATAGCAATCCTGATGCAGAGGGAGCAAGCAATCTTCTTACACATCGGTTGAGACTTCAACCGAATTGGCGTATTTCACCAAAACTTTCTTTGCATACTCAATTCGACATTCTTCCACTGCAAAGCTTTGGTGGTAGCGCTCTTTTCTATCCAGCGCCAACACAAACCATTCCACTATTTCCCGACTCTACCCAAAGTAGTACTGCTCTGAATGTAACCAGACTTTGGGGTGAGTACCGTTCAAAATATGGGCTTTTGAAAATGGGACGCGTCCCCCTACATTGGGGTTCTGGTATGGTCTTTAACGCTGGAAATGGTGCATGGGACGAATTTGGAAACACTGTCGATCGTATTCAATTCACTGCACAGGTCCAAAATCTTTATGTTCTTGGTGGTATCGAAAGCTACGCTGAAAACCAAGTAAATCTAGGTGACGACACATGGGGTCTTGCTGGTGCTCTCTACTATGCAAAATCCAAAACACAACTCGGCTTGTATTTGAATTACAGGCAGCAAGGCCCTGCAGAGACTCGTCTTGGGATGCTCACAGCTGATTTATATGGAGGAATAGACTCCGGTGATCTCAAAGCAGAACTAGAACTTGCAGTCCATTATGGAAATGGAGATCTGGACGGTGGATATGATGATATCAGCGTTCTCGCATTTGGTGCAGCAACAAAGTTGGGACTCTCGATGAACAAACTCAATCTCGGTATCGATGCTGGATTTGCACAAGGAGACAGTACTCCGAATGACCAGAGTATCAATACCTTTCAATTCAACCGTGACTACAATCTTTCTCTCATGATGTTCGAGGAACCAATGCCGGTTCTTCGAAATGACTTTGTCACACAAGAAGGAGAAGAAAGAGATCTGAGCGCAGTACGTACAGGATACTCCATTTCCAATGCGATTTATCTACGTCCAAATATCGGCTATAATATACGTAAAAATCTTAGAGGCTCTCTCTCCCTTTTAACAGCATGGACAGCAGCTCTTCCTGAAGACGAAGATGATAATTTCTATGGTATTGAAGTCGATGCGCACTTAACATGGACTCCGACCCCCAAATTCACCTTGGAATCCAGTCTTGGATTGTTTAATCCTGGAAACTATTACTCCTCTTACTCTGACTTTGGCGGAGGATTTGATCGCTATGCACTCGCAGCTCAACTCATGAGCACCATCAACTTTTAAAGGTCTCGGAGAAAGTATGTCTGTACAACGTTTAAAAGGAGTATTCACAGCTCTTGTCACTCCTTTTAAAGAAGATGAGGTAGACCTCGATTGTTTTGAAAAGCTCTGCATACGTCAAATCGAAGCTGGTGTATCAGGACTTGTCCCCTGTGGAACAACAGGAGAAACACCAACGCTCACACATAAAGAATGGGTCTCTCTTATTTCGACCACTGTACGTGTAAGCAATGGTCGCGTTCCTGTAATTGCTGGCTGTGGGACCAATGCTACTGCCTCTACTGTCGCAAATATCCAGCAAGCCAAAGATCTTGGCGCCGATGCTGCGCTCGTTGTCTTTCCATACTACAATAAACCCAATCGCGAAGGACTAAAAGAACACGTCCTCCAATCTTGCTCCGTAGGACTTCCCATCGTTCTCTACCATGTTCCCGGACGCACAGGACAACGTCTCAGTGCAGAGATACTTGAAGAGCTCTGCCGTACCCCAGGAGTTATTGGTCTAAAGGAAGCAACTGGAGATGTCACCCTCGGACAAGAGCTCATCAATCGGCTTGCAGATACATCCGTCTCTTTGCTTTCTGGAGATGATTTTACCTATGCTGCTTTGGTGGCTATGGGATTTGATGGAGTCATCAGTGTTCTTTCCAATCCTGAACCAGAGCAAGCTGTTGATTGGTGTAATGCCGCTGCAACTGGAGATATTGCTACGCTCCAACGATTGCGATTTGAATTACTTCCTCTTGTTGCAGAGCTTTTTGCAGAGACCAATCCAATCCCTTGCAAAAAAATCATGGCAAAACAAGGACTATTGACCTACGGTGTTCGTCTTCCTCTCCTGTAGGCTACTCTTCGAACCATAATTCTTGTGCGGGAGCACGTAAATTATACTGTGAGCTCATCGATCGTCCATAGGCTCCTGCTGTTCCTACAGCAAGAAGATCTCCATTTTGGGTTTCGGGCAAAGCTCGACCACGACCAAGGACATCACCTGATTCACAAATTGGCCCAACGACATCCGCAACAATACTTCGTTTTTTTCCCCACTTACTCAGATTCTCAATATGGTGATATGCTCCATATAAAGCCGGGCGAATCAGCGTGTTCATGCCAACGTCTGTTCCCACATACACTCGCTCTCCCTTACTTTTTAACTGTGTCACTTTGGAAACCAAAACACCTGCTTCTGCAACCAGATATCGACCTGGCTCTATCCAAAGAGAAACATCTGGAACCATTGCGCGAAATGCCTGTAATGAAACATTGACTTCATCTATCTTGAGACGGTCTTCTCCTGGACGTTCTGGAACACCAAATCCACCACCAAGATTAAGAATCTCGACTTCTGGGAAATGGACGCGTAAAGATTGTAAGTACTCTGCTTTTTCGGCCCAATTTTGTGCATCTCGTATCCCAGAACCAGCATGTGCATGTAGACCAACAACATGTATATTATGCTTGTCTACCAATGTGCACAGCTCCTCTAAATCTTGTGGAGGTATCCCAAATTTTGATTGCGATCCAGCCGTTACCACATACTTATGATGCCCTTTCCCTTTTCCTGTATCGATGCGAATAATTAATTTTTGATTTGCAAAAATCTCTGGCCACATCCGTAATGGAAAAATTGCATCCAATGTCAAATTACATCCCAGAGCAATGCCCTCTTCATATTCATGACGAGGAGCAAAATTCGGTGTAAATAAAATTCGCTCCTTCTCTATACTTGGAAGTATTTCCCGTACATGTGCTACCTCTTGTGGAGATACGCATTCAAATCCCAAACCTAAAGA
>NYTD01000196.1 GCA_002683315.1 Deltaproteobacteria bacterium
AGGTTTTCGCGAGCTCTTATACCCAAAAAAGTGTATCAATCAGATTCGCTGCCTACTTTGGTTCTACAAAGGGAAATCTGTCGACTGGGATGTGTCATGGAAATCCATGAGGGGATGGCAGTGGACATGGAATGGGTTATTTCGCAGTCTGACGTATTATATTTTGTGCAGATGAGGCCGATTACGACGACTTCTCGACGAGACGTATTATGGACCAGACAATTTTTAGGAGAAAGGTGGACAATCCCGGCTACAGAACTTGGTTGGTCTGAGATAGAACATGTAATGAATCCGCTAATTGACTATCGTCAAACTCATGACAAGTATCTAGGAGGTGAGAAAGCAGCGCGATTGTTTCAATATTCTCCCTTTCTAAATGCGACTGTATTCCGACATCTTCTTTTTCGATTACCCGGTGTGGCTCCTATGCCTGCTTTTTTCTTAGAGATGCTTCCTTCTCATGAGCAAAAAAAATGGACAGACTCCTTTTTTGTTGCTCCGGGATGGAAGGTCTATGCTTCAATAATTAAAACAACGATTCAAGAGCAACGTTGGAAACGATTTCGTTGGAATCCATGGACAAATCATCAAAAATGGGATGGTTTTCAACTTCGATTGGAATCCTTTTTACACCAAAATACTTCACAGATCCAAGAGGTGAGTCAAGCGAAAGAGCGGCTTTCTCGATGTAGAGATATGACGATGGAATATCTTAAGGTTCATGTATGCTCTTTAATTTACGCAAATCTTTGGCATCAATGGGCGATTTGGTATTTACAAGAAAAGCAAAGAGAAGATTTGATTCCTATTGTTGTTCGATCACACCGGCCCACGGCAACACAAAGAGCGAATACTGCACTTTGGAAATTAGGTAATGGAGAGATGACACGAGAAGAGTTGTTGGAGGAATTTGGAGTACGTAGTGAAAATTCGTGGTCTTTATTTGCTCCTCGGTGGTGTGAATCGCCAGAGCATGTTGATATGCTTGCATCATGGATGAAGGGTACCCCAAATCCGCAAGAAGAGTCACGAGAAGTCTTTCGGCGTTTAGAGCAGGCAATGTGTGATTTTTCAAGCGGGCTACGTAGCAATATGAGAATCGTTCAGAAATATCTATTCTTGCGAGAAGAACAACGGTATTTTTTTGAGAAGCTTCTTTGGATTTGGAAAAAAACGTGGTTGTGGATAGAGGAAAATGAGGGATTACGTCTTCGGCATTTAACGTTGAACGAAGTCGAACGATACTGGAAAGGAACATACCCGCAAGCCAAACAGATTATTGAGAGTCGAAAAGCTTCATGGTCTGAAGCATGTCGTTCGTGGTCAAAAGATGGACCTCCTGCACAATTTCTCATCGGTGATGAACCTGTACATACATCTACATACGAAGAAGAGTATTTGGGGATCGGGATTTCTTCGGGTTTTGTTCAAGGAAGTGTATGCATCGTTCGATCGATTGATGATGCCAAAAATCTCAGGGAAGGAGATATCTTGGTTGTCTCCACTCTTGACCCTGGATGGACATCATTGCTCATAAAAGCTCGTGGTATTGTGATGGAGCTTGGAGGAATGTTGTCTCATGGAGCGGTCATTGCTCGCGAATACGGAGTTCCTGCTGTGGCTGCCGTTGACCAAGCCTGTTCGTTATTTCGTACTGGAGAAGAGATTGCTATAGATGGGAAACAAGGTCGAGTCTGGCGCTGTTAATGGAGCTCCTAAAGACAGCGTTCAATGCTTTTTTGAAACTCAATTCGATCGAAGAAATCGGTAAAATAATCCATATTTTCAGAATCCCAGATGAGAACAGGAGATAGTGTGTAATTTTCAATCCAATCTTCGTAGAGTTTATTTAGATTGCGGATGTATTGTACAGGAACTTGTTTTTCACTGGCTCGACCGCGCTGCTTAATTCTTTTTCGAATCGTTCGTACAGAGCATCGAAGATAGATCATGAGGTCAGGAGGCTGTAAAACAGTCTTCATAGAATTATATAGTTCCATATAGGTTTGAAAATCTCTTTCAGAAATCTGCTTACGAAGATACAAGTTTCGACAAAAAATCTCAGCGTCTTCATAGATACTTCGGTCTTGGATGACGGTTTTGGGTTTTTGAGAGAGGTCCATGTGAAGACGGAATTTATGTGTGAGAAAATAAAGCTGTGAGTGGAATGCCCATTCTTTCATATCTTTGTAAAAATCAGTCAGATAAGGGTTGTTCATAAATGGTTCATATACTGCTTCAAGGTCATATGTGTTGCATAGAAATTGAACCATGCTGGTCTTGCCTACACCCATATTTCCAGCGATTGCAATATACTTTTTCATTCTTCTGATTCTCCTTCGTATTCCCATAGACCTGTATTTCCATAGATATCTACAGAATCGATCCGTATAGTATCAGACAGATCAAGATCTGTGTAGCGTAAGTATCCATTTTCGATGATAGGATCTTGCTCTATTTCTGTCATACTCCCGTCGCTATGGGTTAAAGTGAGGGTTGATTGTATTGGTGGATTGGATCCATCAGATGATCCTTCCATACTCAAAAGTCGAAATCCTTGTGGGTGTCCAATAAGTGAGATCAAAACGTGATTATCCTCAACAGATACATTGATTTGTGCAGGTGTAACGACAAATTCTGGGGATGTTAGTTCATAATCTTCCGTATCCCATGGCCACGTTGTATTATTTCCAACATAGCTTTTTCCATAGATATGGAAACGGTAGGTTCCCTCAGGAAAACCCATTCGATCAGTGTTGGTTCCCACCGCTTGCCATCCGATCCAATAATATGTAGATTGCTCGGCACTAAGTGGGTAGAGAGGACTTGGAGTATAAGATAGAAGTATATCTCCTCGTCTTTCATCGACAAGCATTCCTTCTTCTGTGGTGACCTCTTCCCAATCTTCTCCATTTTTTCTCTCTAGGACGATGTGTGGACGATCGACACCGGTGTCTCCTCCTTCCCACATGAATTGTACAATATCTTGTGCTCTTCGTATGGTTCCAGAAGGCTCTACGGAGAGGGGTAGATCAGGAAAGTAATTGTACATCTCATCGGGGACTTCAGAGAGTGCTGTGCCTGCTGCAGGTGTTCGATCTGGAATCAATTCGGGAAGTTCTCGGTCTTGGAAATCATAGGGCTGCCACTCTCCATTGGGGTCTTGTGGTTCTACCAAATCTGTGGTTAGGTGTTCTTCGACCATTTTTAAAGAGTGTTCTATGAGATGTTCACCTTGTAGTGGACCCCATAAATTAATATTGGGTTCATATCCTCCAAGCAGCCAGTCTTCGGGTATGAGCAGATATCCCTCGTGGTCTTGCGAATACGCGACTGTCATGGTGTGCTCAAATCCAAGTTCTGATTTTGCTCGTCTTCGATACTGATCTGCAAACATCGTTGTGGTTTCACCAGGAAAAAACCCAAGAAGCATTTGCGACTCTACTTGTGTTCCTGATTCATTGAGAATGGATACAGGACCAATTCGTGTAGCAGAGATGCTGGCTCTTCTGGAGCCGGGAAGTGGAAGAGGAGCTTCGCCTTCTTCCCAAAAATCAGTGAGTTGAAAGACACCGTTTATGATGTATGAAACGAGTTCTACCTGCATACAACCATCATATGGAGGGATTTGCGATCCGATGGTACCAGTTGAGATAAGTGGATCGTCATATCCGCAAAATGCAGCACCATATTGTGCATTGAATTCATCAAAGGGAGAGAGCAATGAGCCATCAGCATCATAAATTTGATCATCAGGGATGCGATTGGCGTCGTATGGTGGATAATACCAATCGACGGTTCCATCACGAGTAACGCGAATATCTTCCAATGATTGCGGAACAGCTCTCTGTACACTTTCCATCGTAAATTCTTGAGAAGAGGTAGGAGTCTCTTCCCATGCTTCGTAGATTTTCTGATATGCTCTTTCTCCAAGGGCTTCTAATTGTGCAAATCGATGTCCATTGTCAGATGAACCAACAGGTGATATGTCTCCGGCAGGCCCTTGCATGTGTGCAACCACGACATTTGGACCAAAGTGATCTGCGAGTCGTGTTTCTATCTGTCCTGAGGCATCTGTGGAGATGAATGTGTTTTCATCACCAAGCATGGTTCCATGAATGGGGAAATGAAAGAAAACCCCTTTGGGGTTTCCTTCCAAATCATCAACTCTCATCACCCACAGGTAGGGGTGTTTTCCTTCTACCTGATCTGGCCATAAGACAAGATCATCATTTTCGCCTCTTCGATCGCGATATACCTCATCATCGGCATCCCAGTCCTTGTGCTGTGAAAAACCGATAGAGACATCTTCTCTTGTCTCATATGCTTCCAGTGATATATCAACCATACTCTTTATAAACCGACGAAAGACTTCTTCATTGTATCGATCGCCTCCCAAATAAAAATGAATCTGGTCTGAGAAGTTTGCAGGAGCATGGTGTGTATGGCTTGCCGTTAGGGATATCCTTCCTTCGAGATCGATTCCTGTAGATTGTGATAGCTGGTCTTCTAGTTCTTCGACGAGTCCATCATAAATGTAGATCACATCAGCTTTGAGTAGAACAAAGTGTTGATCTCCATTTTCAAGCCATAATACCTTGGTGTTGGGCATGGTATGTACGCCCGCAGAAGGATTAAATGCTAGGGAATAGGCACTTTTTCGATTGTCGGCTTTTCCAGAACCACCTAGATAATTACATCGTGAAGAATATCCACCCAAAGGAGTTCCAAGAGGAAAGTCGATGTACGATTCTGCTACGCCTGCTTTTGGTGCTCCTTGAGAAAGGTATACGGGATCAGGTGTCGATGTATCAGTGGTTTTTGAGGATGTGCATGAGAGCGCAAAAAGTAATAGTATCATGGTGACTCGGTAACAAAATGTATGGAAAAAAAATAGCCTCTGTACTGAGGCTATATCATTTGCTTTACATAGAAAAAAAAGTCTGCATTATTGGATGGTGATTTTTTTCTCTTTTTGGAGTTTTACCTTGTATCCTTTCTTTTCGTAATCAGTTTTTAGTCCTTCTGTCCAAGGCTTGATCTCTTTTGCGCTTGCGATAGGGGTGCTGGTAAGAACAACGCTCCAGTCTCCTTCGGATTCGCATTTACTCAGTTTTGCTTTGCTCTTTTGAAGTGTTGTTGTAGCTGTTTCTAGTACAGACCAAACGACCTTATTATCAGATAGTTCTGCAAAGTGAATGATCGCTTCTTTTTTGTCTCCTTTGCATTTTGCAAGTTCTACTGCAGCTACACCATAGGTAAAACCATCATTGTATTGATCTGCATAAATGGTGGGAAGCAATTGTGCTGCTTTCTCTTCAGAGCCAGCTGCAGCGAGTTGAAATGCTACGTCTGCTGCTTTTGTCTTGTCTACTTTTTTCGCAATATTCAAAAGGGATGTTTCAAGGGCGATTCTGTTTTCTGCAGTCATTTTTTCACCGATGGAAGGTGCAACGGTATCTGTGATCTTTCGAACGAGATCTTTATATGGTCCTTTCTCTGCGGCTGCGATGGCAGCGACTTCGAAATGAGGCAATGCTTTTGTAGACTTCTTTTGTGCGAGAATGTCGAGTAGAGTGTTGTATTTTGCGCTGAATTGTTGCGCAGGAGGATTTTCTACTCGCTCGATAACCCAAGCATCTATATCAGCATGAGTACAATTTGTATATGCTTCATCCCAACGATTGAATTCATTACCACCCATGGTAATATACGATGCTTGCATGAATTTACGTAACGATTCATATTCTGAACATTCTGTACCAAGAGCTTTGGTCAGATTATCACGCATAGAATAATCAGGAATCTTTTCAGGGATTTTCCCAGCATGTTCCCAAAATATTGGATCAAGTTCAATGGCAGTCAGTGTAAATCGCTGAAGAGTGTCAAGATCATTGGCGCTCTTCATGAATTCGAAAAAATTTGCTCTGGCGACTTCAGGATCGCATGCATAGGCTTTCTTGAAATTTTGAATAACGACTTTTCCTTTTGCGTTTGCCGCTTTGCGAACATATCCCTCACACTTTGCTTGGGCTACATTTCCAAAGACCATAAAGAATAATGACAACATGGAGTACTCCTAGGTAAAACAATTTTTATGAATGTATTGAAAAAAAATATCGATGTCTAATTTTGACACCGAAAAGACACGGAATCTGATGAATACCCTGTTGTGAATCAACAAAGCGTGATATGAATACACACTTATTTATAAAAGTATTCAAGTCCCTTTATGATTATCGGAAATGAGCAAGGAGAAGAGCGATGAACCTTGATAGTGTACTTACCGGAGAGAATGCCTCTTTTGTGGAAGAAATGTATCTTCAGTGGCAACAAGACCCCAGTTCTGTTGAACCACAATGGGGAACAGTTTTTGAGCAATGGGAGAATGAGAGGGGAGTGGGGTTCGCACCTTCGATACCATCTCCTTCTACAGTGTTTCAATCTCGAGGAACTTCTTCTTCAATCGATGTGGCTACAGCTGCACATCGGCAAGCTCGTGTAGCACAGCTTATTAATGCCTATCGTGTACAAGGTCATCATGAAGCAAATATTGATCCGCTTGGATGCCGCCAGATTCAAAAGCATCCCGAATTGGATCCTTCTTATTACGGCCTAAGTACGACAGACTTATCAGCGAATGTTTCGGGTGTTGGCGTGTATGGTGTCGGAGATGTGATTTCAGCCAAAGATCTAGTAGCCAGAATGAGAAAGGCATATTGTGGTGGGTTTGGTGTAGAATTTATGAACATCAGTGATCCCGTAAAGAAAAAATGGCTTCAAGAGCGTATTGAAACATTACAAGATCATTCAATACTCAGTACAGAACAGCAGGTACGTATGCTTCGTCATCTTGCTGATTCAGAAAATTTTGAACAGCTCTTACACAATCGATATCCAGGAACCAAAAGATTTTCTTTAGAAGGAGCAGAGCCTCTTATTCCACTTCTTGCTTCTCTCATCGATGTTCTTGGAGATAATGGAACAGAGCGAGTCATGTTGGGGATGGCGCATCGTGGACGTCTTAATGTTCTGGCAAATATATTCAATAAGCCGATCCGTTATATCATTGATGAGTTTGATGATGAAGCACATCATATCTTTGAGATATCTGGAGATGTAAAATATCATCTGGGATACTCCAATGACTTTGTTACATCAGCGGGTAAAAAAGTTCGAATTACGTTGGCGTTCAACCCATCACATTTGGAGGCCGTTAATCCTGTAGTGGAAGGGCGCGTACGGGCTCGTCAAGATCGAATTGGAGTAGAAGGAAAAAAACAAATAGTTCCTCTTCTTATCCACGGAGATGCAGCGTTTGCCGGTCAGGGGATTGTCGCTGAGACATTTCAGATGAGTGGTTTGGAAGGGTACTCTACCGGTGGAAGTATACATGTGGTCGTCAACAACCAGATTGGGTTTACCACATCTCCAAAAGATGCTCGTTCTACGCTTTATTGTTCCGATATAGCAAGAATGCTGGCCATTCCAATTTTCCATGTCAACGGCGAAGATATTGAAGCCGTTGCGGCTGTTGCACAAATCGCTGCAGAGTGGAGACAAACCTTCGGAGAAGATGTTGTCATCGATATGTACTGCTTTCGAAAATGGGGTCACAATGAAGGTGATGAGCCTTCGTATACGCAGCCCCTTTTATACGACATCATCAAAAAGCATCCTTCAGCCAAAACCATATATGCAGATAAGATCGTCAAAGAGAATAAGGATTTGAGTCGTGAAGATGTCAATGCCATCATCAATGATTCTCGAATCCGTCTTGAAGGGCATCTACATAATGAAGTTTCCTATGAGGAATATACATCTGTGGGAGAGACAGAGCACAGAAAACGTTGGGCAGAAGTTCTGGGTAGTACGGAGATAATGAAAACAGCTGTTCCTCTTGAACGACTACAAACTCTTTTGAGAAAAGCAAACACGATTCCCGAGAATATTAAGCCCCACCGTAAGATTATACGA